>NZ_NOLK01000359.1:0-1938 GCF_002245985.1 Nostoc sp. 'Peltigera membranacea cyanobiont' 232 | reverse complement strand
GGGTAATGGGGATTGGGGACTGGGAACATGGGAGAATTACCAATGACAAATGACAAATGACAAATGACAAATGACTAATGACTAATGACTAATGACTAATGACTAATCCACATACACTCCGAAGTCGGGAACAACGGACTGCTTGGATCTTACTAACACCAGCATTATTGCTGTTGTTGTTTGTATTTGCCTACCCGATTTTACGAGCATTCTGGTTAAGTGTATTTACTAGGAATTTGGGAACTGAACTACAACCCGTATTCTCTGGTTTGGACAATTATATGCGGATGGCTGGGGATGGTCGTTTCTGGCAGAGTTTCTCGGCAACGGCTGTGTTCACAACAGCATCCGTGCTTTCAGAACTACTGCTAGGACTCTTGATTGCTCTAGTTCTCAATCAGGCGTTTTTTGGAAGGGGCATAGTGCGGACAATTGCCATTCTACCTTGGGCTTTGCCTACCGCTCTGATTGGTCTGGCATGGTCTTGGATTTTTAACGACCAGTTTGGGGTTGTAAACGATATTCTGCGGCGCTTAGGGCTGATTAAAACTGGAATTAACTGGTTAGGAGATCCAACTCTGGCGATGAGTGCAGCGATCTTTGCTGATGTTTGGAAGACTACACCTTTTATCAGTATTTTGCTTTTGGCTGGTTTGCAGTCGATACCAGCAGACCTCTATGAAGCCTACTCTGTCGATGGGGCAAATCCTTGGCAAAGCTTCCGCAATATTACCTTGCCACTGCTGCTGCCACAAATCTTAATTGCAGTCCTATTTCGATTTGCTCAAGCTTTCGGGATTTTTGACTTGATTGCTGTAATGACCGGGGGTGGCCCTGGTGGTGCAACTGAAGTGGTGTCGCTATACATCTATTCTACGGTGATGCGCTACTTAGATTTTGGTTATGGAGCGGCTTTGGTGGTAGTGACATTTCTAATATTAATTGCTGCGGTGGCGATCGCTAGTTTCTTACTTAATAAATCCCGTGCCAAAACATCAGGAGTTATTTAACCATGAGTTCAACTCCACAACCAATAGCAAAAAACAGGTTTTCTGCTAAAAAAATCTTGCTGTTAATAGCGGTTGCATTGGTAATGTTATTCAGCCTAGCGCCAGCCTTATGGCAATTGCTGACCTCCTTTAAAGTTAACGAAGATATTGCCGCCGTTCCCACTGTTTATTTCCCCACGCGATTAACTTTTAGTCATTACATTGAGTTATTCACCCGTCGTCCATTTTGGCGCTACATCTTCAACAGCGCCTTTGTGTCGATTACTTCTACAGCTTTAGCTTTAGCCATCGGCGCACCTGCTGCTTATGCCCTAGCACGGTTACGCCCTTGGGGTGAACAAGCTATCCTCGCCAGCGTGCTGATGGTGACTTTATTTCCTGGAATTCTGTTGTTCCTCGGACTATTAGAAATTATTCAAGCCCTCAGATTGGGCAACAATTATTTAGCGCTGATTATACCATACACTGCCATCAATTTACCCCTGACAATTCTAGTACTCAGAAGCTTTTTCCAACAATTACCTAAAGACTTAGAAGATTCTGCTAGGGTCGATGGCTACAACACCTTTCAACTACTGTGGCAAATTGTGCTACCTATGACCCTTCCCGCCTTAGTGACTACTGGAATTCTCACCTTTATTTTTGCCTGGAATGAGTTTATCTTCGCTCTGACGTTTATGACCCGTGAAGAGATGAAAACGATTCCCGTTGCTGCTGCTCAATTGGGTGGTGCGACAGTATTTGAAATTCCCTACGGTGCGATCGCGGCTGCTACTGTTGTTGGGACATTACCCCTAGTTTTACTAGTTTTGTTTTTCCAGCGCCGGATTGTCCAAGGTCTGACTGCTGGTGCTGTTAAAGGATAAGGGGACAAGGGGGACAAGGGGGACAAGGAGGACAAGGAGGACAAGGGGACAAGGGGGACAAG
>NZ_NOLK01000358.1:0-1983 GCF_002245985.1 Nostoc sp. 'Peltigera membranacea cyanobiont' 232 | reverse complement strand
TTACAGGCAATATCTCTATCTCCTGCCAGCCAGAAGAACATATTACCGCTTGGGTGGAAGCTGTTTCTAAGGGCTGGACACAAATCTTAGATAATTCTCACCCTGGACTGGGTAAGTCTTACAACGCTGGACAACTGACGGCGGGGCTATTCGGCGTTGATAAACTAATTTACCAGGATGCCAACCACAGAAACCCATCTACACTGCCCATTGAGACGAATTTTGTTGACCTGCCAGTGCGACACAACGGCTTTAAACTAGATCCCACCCGCAAAACTCCTACAGGTGAGGATTTCAAACTGTGGACTAAAGCGGGTGAGACTGCTGACACTGATGGCAATTGTCACAGGACTTACTTATTTAACGCCTTCCGCAGCAAGAATTTTAGCAGTTTAGATTTTGAAGAGAGCGGTATTAGTCCCATCTGTGGCGGTTGTTCCCTTAAAAATCAGTGCCGTTTTGCCAGTGGTGACGGTTTTGGCTTCCGCTTTCAAAAGCGCAGTGCAATTCAAAATTATTCTGAACTCAGAGCGCACCCAGACTCTACACCAGTTACCTTAACTAACGCTGCTGACCAAACTTTCACCGTTGGGCGGTTATGGGAAGAAGCAGGTACGCTCATCAAGCCCGTGCGCTCGGTTGATGTGAACCGAGGCGATTTTGAAACCACTGTGGGCAAACTGCTACTGTTAGAACCAAACATAATGTCACAGCTGCAACCTGCACTCTTAGTTTTACACCAACTGTTAACTCAACAACTTAAGCCCACTGACCGCTACGGGTTTGATGATGCCAGCATTCGTGCGCTGCTGCCCCCTTTCCCCACAGGCTTAGATATCGAAGCGATTCGCCAAGCCTCTGAACCTGATTTAACTTTCCTAGAAGACTTGGACTCAATTGATATTACCCAAGATAAACAACTCAAAAAAAGCTCTGCGGCTCGTTATGCTGCCAAAAAGGTAGTTAAAGACAGCGCACGAACGGCTGGTAGGGAGTTTCTTGACTTGCCTAATTACTGGTTGCCTGACTTCCTGGAAGCTTGGAAGGGTGACGGTAGTTTTCAGTCAGGGTGGGGTGTACTCAGCATTTACCGCCGAAACCCCAAGCATACTGAATTGGCCAACTCTGCCAAATTTAATATTTATCTTGATGCCACTTTCAAATCCCAGCAATTGAAATTGAAACTGGGCATCAATGATCCTGTGTTAGTCATCGAGCAACAACGCCCAGACTACGACAATTTAAAAGTCGTCAACGTTACTGGGTTGGGTAAATTGCCCAAAAATCGCTCCCTTCCACTTAGCGCTCGTGTTAATGCCCTCAAAGAAACCTTGAAAAAACTCTGCCCCAACCTTGGCATTATCGATTGGAAACAAATTGCATCCCTTGCCGAGGGCCGCACAGAATACGGTCACTTTGTCGATGGTCGTGGTGTTAATCGCTTTAGTGACGTTGCAGCGATCGCAAGTTTTGGCATTCCCTACCAAAACATCGGTGTTTTAGCAGCACAATATCAGGTGATGACTGGGGAACCAGTCAACCTGGAAGATAAAAACAGCGCTTTCCAAAAGTATCTCACAGACCTGATCCGTGCAGAAATCATCCAAGAGATTGGGCGATTACGCGCTCATCGTCGCCCCAATGTGGAGCTAACATTCTACTTCTGCGCTGACTATGATTTGGGTTTCCTCGTGAGTGAATTACCAGGAGTGAAATTAGAAAGCGTTGATGCCTGCGACTTCTGCATTGAAGCTGGTAGCCGCGACCAGCAGACCGGACACGCCATCGTCAAAGCGTTCACCCACCTTTGGCAGTCACACCAGAAAATTGGACAAAAGGCTCTAGCCAACATTGCCGAAATCTCCCAAGCTTGGGTGAGCCGATTTACCCAGAGATGGGGGGGCTGGCAGCACTTTAAAAAATTATTACTCCTGCTATTAGATAGTCTTAATAGCGGTAGTAATAAAAATTTGGCTGACTTAG
>NZ_NOLK01000357.1:0-1986 GCF_002245985.1 Nostoc sp. 'Peltigera membranacea cyanobiont' 232 | reverse complement strand
TTTAGGGACTTCCAAAAAATAAAATATACAGTAGGGTGTGTTAGGCGAAAGCCGTAACGCACCGAGATATCTGGCGGTGCGTTACGCTGTCGCTAACGCACCCTACAAAATTGGATATTTTTTTAATTGGAAGTCCCTTATAGCGAGTCTACCCCTGCGGGGAAGCAAGCTAGCAAGAGCGTCTCGTAGAGAGCGCCATTACGAATTATCCAATAGGGCGATTCCCAGGATTGACTGCATGGATATATTCACTACCCGATCGCGGTCTTCCTCGTTTGTAGTAAGCTTCTTCTGGTTTCCCCCATCCTAGCTGCAAAATCATTTCCAAAAAGCTAGAATTTTCCCACTTACACAAACTTGCCCATTCTGTTCTCTGAACAATTCTTTCTACATCAGATGTAAGAATTTGTTGGTATTGTTTACTATTATTGAAACTCAAGTATAAATCCATCTCCATCGAGACTTCATACCAAAATTCTACAATGGAATTTTTAGCAGATTTTAATATCTCTAAGTCATTAGGGAGGGCTATTAAATCGGTATTTACTTCGGGATAGTTCAACTTTTTACCTTTAACTGTCACCTCCCGCCAGATAATACCTGAAACTTGATTTTCTTTTTGATAATCGTGAATCGCAGCTTTAAAATCTTGATAAGCTGTGAATTGTTGCAGCCCATCAGTTCTAATAAACTGGTCAATTACAGGATTGCCAGAGGCTGTTATCTCTAACTTTAGGCGTTTTCCATTGAGGCAAGCTTGGCGTTCGGCTGCCAAAACCTGAATTAGCTCCTGAGTGGTGTAAACCTTTGACATCAGAATCCACTCTAGTTAGTCATTGGTCATTCGTCATTAGTCATTAGTCAAGGACTATAGACTATCGATTAACTTTCTAATCTGTCAACACAGATATTTCAATATTATGCTTTGGCATGGGCAGAAATGTAGTAACAGATAGCACGAAAAATTCGGGCAGACCAATTTGGTCTACCCCATAAGTTATCTAGCTAACTCACTACTGAACTCATTAAAGGCTCGTCGCTTTAACTGTGCTGTTTCGGTGCGTGGTAATAAATCAAAGATTTTGCGAAATTGGTCGTCTATTTCTTCAAAAGGTACTTGACCTTTTTTATTCAAAACTACCTCACCTGCTTTATTAAACACCACAACTTGAGGAACACCCCCAGAATAGTAATATCCTGGTTCTGTAGGGTCATAAGTCTTTTTAGACGGGATAGTATCTACATTAATCGGCATAATCTCTGCCACCTGACCGTAAAATTCCTGTACCCGTGAGATAGAAATGGCATATCTTTTAGAATCGCTGCTGTCATCCAAATAAAAAGCCAAAAATACGGGTTTATGTTCCGCTAAAGTCTGTGCTAGTGTCTGTCTGGGAGGAACTAATGAACCATTACCAGCATAAACAACGAAAATGTTGCCATCATACAAATCATTATTAAGACCAGCATAAGCAGGTTGCGTACTTATAATGAAAAGACTTGCAAGCAACAACAGGCATTTAGACAACCACCTTTGCCAGCCAGTAATTTGTTTATGTAAAAAAAGAAACTTTGTGCTATTCATCAAAAGGAACCTTGCAAGCTACTACTTGTCGTGAGTTTGTGCTGAATTCGGCAAACCGGGCTGGATATGTAATTACGCCCACGCACTATCTTTTAAAATAACGCCTACTGAGATTATCTCTTGTAAGTGGATGAGATGGAGTTGAACGGAGTTCTGATATGGATGAATCCAGTTCAAAGGTGGATGAACGGAGTTCTGATGTGGATGAATCCAGTTCAAAGGTGGATGAATCCAGTTCAAAGGTGGATGAACGGAGTTCAAAGGTGGATGAACGGAGTTCAAAGGTGGATGAATCCAGTTCAAAGGTGGATGAACGGAGTTCAAAGGTGGATGAATCCAGTTCAAAGGTGGATGAACGGAGTTCAAAGGTGGATAAATGATGATTCTAACCCTCCCCTGCC
>NZ_NOLK01000356.1:0-2006 GCF_002245985.1 Nostoc sp. 'Peltigera membranacea cyanobiont' 232 | reverse complement strand
TCACTTGACCCGTTGAATAATTGGCTCCCAATGGAATGGGGGCGCATTAAGCCCAACTTCCCCCGCATTGATTGGCAAAAAGGGAAACCCGTCAAATACGAATCACCCCCCAAGACAGCTAACCGCGTCACCTACTTCGATATTCCCAACTGCATATTAAATCTTATTGCACGGCGCTACAACATCCCCTCAGTTACAGAAGTGCTTTTTGCAAAACGTGGTCAGAAGCTGCATATTAAAAGTCGAAGAAAAAACGCTCTCTATGCTGCCAACTTCCGGAATTCGCTCTCATACGCGCAGTCTAGTTCCCTTTTAGCACTGTGCAGAAAAGACATACTCAATCCCCTAATGTTTTGGTTATGGGTAAAGCAGCACAAACTGAATTTCATCGACTCTCACCAGAAAGATATACAACTTACCTTCTGGGAGTGGGTAAAACAACATCCAGAGATTCCGATTATCTTATGCGAGGGTGAGAAGAAAGCCGCTTGCTTGCTCTCTTTGGGGTTTGTAGCGATCGCACTCCCCGGAATTTGGAACGGGCGCGTGGGCAAACAGGATCTTGATGAACGGCTGCATCCTGACTTAGTACCAATGGCTCAGGCGGGGCGCAAGTTCATAATTCTTTTTGACTACGAAACTTCTTCTAAAACCAGGTGGTCAGTTTTTCAAGCCACTGTTCGCACCATTAGAACTATCGAATCCCTCTTCTGCACAGGTGAAGTTGCATTACTACCAGGCCCAGAAAAAGGCGTTGATGATTTTGTGGTTGGTCGCGGTGAAAATGCTGATACCTTACTAACTGCGATCGTAGACGATGCCAAATCACTCAAAGATTACCAGCGCTCGTATCGGGCTAAAAAATGGGGACTTAGCAAATACAGACCAGATGTTACTGTTAATGTCAAGTATCTTTCTGAAGCTTTGTGCATTCCTGAACTTGAAGAAAAATGCTTGAGAGTGCCTGAGCTTTATGATCGTAAAGAAGGCAGGAGGCAGAGGGCAGAAGGCAGAAGGGAAGAATTTGACCCTGGCTCTAACCCCGCTCAATTCTTGGCCACCAAATCGGAGATTATGGTGGGGGACTCAGACCCCTGTTCACTTTGGTCACGGGCAGAGAGCGAAAACAGTATTCCTTCTGCCTCCTGCCTCCTGCCCTCTGCCTTTCTTGTTGAAAAGGAACAACTTTTCACGCCATCTATAAAAGGACATCAAAGAAAGAAGGAGTCTACCGATTCTGGCGGAGTTGATTCATCCAAGTCGAAGAAATCCCCTACCTTCAATTTCCCAAAATCAGGACTAGTCGTACTGTGGAGCGACATGGGTACAGGCAAAACTGAACTCATGCGCTGGTGGCGTGACCAAAATCCTAACGCACGGTTCCTCAACAATGGACATCGCGTAAATTTGCTGAAAAATCTTGCCCTTCGCTTGCGGACGGCGATGTACTCCGACTTGGGTTACACAGGTTTAGCGCAGGCGCAAGCTCTTAGTATTACTATTGACAGCTTGCACAAGCTTAATACCCAATCCCTAAAGTACGGCTGCATTTTTATTGATGAAGCTTGCCAATACCTCACGCACCTACTACACAGTAATACTTGCAAACAACATAGAGCCGCAATTCTGGAAGTACTGGAATATATAGTATACAACGCCCCACTGGTTGTCATCGCTGATGCACACATGGATGACCTGACAGTGGACTTCTTTCTGGCGATGCGACCCAAAGGTGAAGTTCCTTACATCGTCAAAAACGAATTCCGAAATGGCGGTCGCACTATATATTGGTACGAAGGCAGTAATAATAGCGCCCTAGTTGCCCAAATCTCAGCAGCCCTGATGCTAGGTGAGAAAATCATGGTTGCCAGTGACTCCAAGCGTTTTATCAAAAAACTCGACAAGTCATTTACTATCAAATACGAACAATCTAACTCTGACAAATCCCATACATCCCAAAAATGGCGCATCTGGTCGGTTCATTCCGATAATTCTGGCAGTGATGA
>NZ_NOLK01000355.1:0-2045 GCF_002245985.1 Nostoc sp. 'Peltigera membranacea cyanobiont' 232 | reverse complement strand
AAGCACACAATTGTCACTTCTCCTTGGTCAAGACTAGCAATAATTGCTGTCCCTTTTGGAGTTGGATTTTTAGCAATATTTTTGATGCTCAATGGTGTTTTCAATCCCGCACCAGCACCAAAGATTGCTCTGAAAACGCAGGAAATACCCACCACTGAACAAGCCCAAGAAAGTGATGAGGGAGACAAACTATCAAAAAAGTCTGGTTAGATGATCCGTCGCAAATTCTGCTTGACACAGATGGTTGCTTAGAGGGACTGGATCAGAATTGCTCTAAAGGAGGTGCTGGGCTGATTCATCTGCGGCGGATCAAGAGAGTAAACATTCCCGGAATACCGCAAACATCTACCACTTTGTTAACAGTAATTACGCAGTCATCCTCTGGTGAACGCAAGACTTACAGTTTTCGACTAGCAACAAGTAATGGCACTCCTAAATATAGTCAAGTGGCGATCAAGGCTGATGTGGCACGAGAACAAACAGTCCCGAAGCCTCAATTGCAATCATTAGTTAAAACACAGCAAACAATTAACCAAATTCGAGGCGGGATTGTTGTAGCTATTAAAAGTGGATGGATGAATCAGCAAGATGAACTACACCAGCGCTTGCAAAAGTTAATCGGTTATTTACAAGCAGGTGATGACATTTCTACTGCTGCTAATAAGGCTTATATCTCTCAAAACTTAGTTAACAAATTAATTGCTTTGAGTAAGAGTTCTGATAATTGAACGCAAGGTAATAGTTTATGAAATCATCTTTTCGCCTCAATGATAACGCCTTACGTTACTTAATCTTTTTGAGTTTAGTAGGTAGCTTGTTTCTTCATAGTTTCATAAGATATGGGCTATTGAATCAAGTTGTCGGCTTTTTGCTGCCCAAGGCTTCAGGACAAGTACCCGTTATCAATTCCCCTAATGGGTTTACTCCTGATTGGTCGCGTTTGAAATTCAGCGACATGATTATTTCTGTAAGTAGCAGTGTTACCTACCCAGGCACAAGAGGTACAGAAACTAGAGCTTGGACGGCAGGACAAAGCATTAGCGAGTTTATGGAACTGGGAGATTTTGAAACACCTCAATTAGCAATAGAAAATTTAAATCTCTCAACCATAGCTTCAGCACAAGGAATCAATTTAAGTGGGTTAACATTAGATGATTTTCAATTAACTCAATGGCAAACTTTACCATCTTTAACCGAAGCGATCCCTGGCTTAGGTAATAGAAATATTACAAGTGTTAAACCTGTGAGCGATTTTTTGAGAAGATTTGGAATTACTGGGGGCACAATAGGTAACGCCAGCCGAAATTCTCGTTTACGTGACGTTCAATTAGGAAGAGTAATAAATTTAAAAAATTACTCACTAACATCTATTTCCGGCATTGAAAACACATCTATTAATAGATTTGAGAATTGGCAAGACTCCAAAATTAATGGAGTACCTGGACTATCAACTTTGACATGGGATAATTTGCCAGGACTGCGAACACTTGACCTTTCATTTGTTGCCAAAGTTGATCTGCCATTGGGAGATATTGAGGCTAACCGTACCCGCTCTATATCTGGTAGCTACCAAGATGGCTTTAATGTTCCCTGTCTACAAAATAATTGCGCTCATACGGAAATGTCAGGCATTGGTAAGACTACTGGAACACAGTGGATATCCGGGAAATTTCAAAAGGTCAATGGTGGATTTGGCATTTTAAAAGCTCTTAATGATGGTAAAGAGCCTACTGGTCGAAACCCCTTTGGCTCCAGCTTTAAGCAAGTTGTTTGGAATATTGATGAAGCAAGTGGAAAGGTGGAGACTACTATGTTTTTCCGCATCTGTAAAACTATACCCTTCATTGGTCGCACTTGCAGTCCATACTTTATAGCTGGAGTTTAGACTAAAAGCGATATGAGAGAACGCAAACCAAATGGAATTAGAGGTTAAAAATATTATCTTGTCAGCCTTAAAGCATCCGCGACCTTGAACAATTATTGTGTAGTATACTTGCCGAGAGAATAATACAATAATGATAATCATGAAAATGGTGGGAGAGAAA
>NZ_NOLK01000354.1:0-2051 GCF_002245985.1 Nostoc sp. 'Peltigera membranacea cyanobiont' 232 | reverse complement strand
AATTTATTCTATGCGCTGTAAACTGCCAGAGTGCTTTAACTGATACAAGGTGGCGTTACCAGTGCAGAATAAGACTGTGGTGATTTCGGCAATTAATACTTCAGCGAGTTCCGCTACTGCTGTCTCTGATGTTGCTGCTGCTTGCAAAAAAGGCATTGCTAAACCAGCTATATCTGCTCCCAAGGCGATCGCAACGGCAACATCCAATCCATGACGCAAACCTCCTGAAGCAATTAAGGGCACATCTTTTGCGTAGGCGTAGCCCGTCGTAGACATCGCTCTAATAGTTGTAATGCACTCTGCTGTCGGTAAACCCCAATCGGCAAAAGTCCTCCCTAAGCGACGCTGTAAGGGATTTTCGGCCCGTTCGCTTTCCACTTTTGCCCAAGAAGTTCCCCCCGCACCAGCGACATCAATTGCTGCTACTCCGGCGGCTATCAGTTTGCTAGCGATCGCTGCTGAAATGCCGTTACCAACTTCCTTTGCAATTACTGGCACTGGCAGTTTGTTGCATAAATCAGATATTTTGTCAAGCAAACCCCGAAAATTAGTGTCACCTTTGGCTTGAATGCACTCTTGTAGAGGATTAATGTGTAAAATCAGGGCATCAGCCTCTAGGATATCAACTACCCGCAGACATTCATCTAAGCCGTACTTATAGTTAAGTTGCACAGCCCCCAAATTCGCAAATAGTAGAACATCGGGTGCATACTTGCGGACAGCAAAAGTATCAGCCACCTGGGGTTTTTCCACTGCTACCCGTTGGGAACCAACACCCATTGCAATTTTGTAATGTTGCGCGACTTGGGCCAAGCGTTGATTAATGGTTGCGGCTTGTTCTGTTCCGCCAGTCATGGAAGAAATTAACAAAGGTGCGCCAAGGTGTTTTCCCAAGAAAGCTGTACTGATATCAATATCGTCATGGTTGATTTCGGGTAAGCAAGAATGGGTAAAACGATAACGTTCCAATCCATTGGTGATTTGATGCGACTGAACATCTTCTTCTAAACAGATCCGAATATGATCGGCTTTGCGATTCTGAGTTTGTGCAGAGATATTGTTAGGGGCGTTCACTGGTGGGTATAGCTAAAAGGATTTGGTTGCGATCGCTATTGTTACATTGTCTGCAATCATCTTTTTATAACAAATGAGTTGATTGAGGAATAAACCAACAAGGAGACAAGCGCGATCGCAAAGCAATGGGCATCATTTATGGTGTAATGATGCCTACTTGTTGCTTGTTACGGCTGTCTGTGTAGAAGCCGCTTTTGAGTCTGCGGTGGATTTTAATCGGGTGATAGTGGCTTTACGAATGCGATCGCTTTTGCGGACTCCGCCTGTCATTTCGTATTCCCGACTGTCTTTGCCATACTTTAACACCACACCACTGACTAAGCGTTCTGAAGTTTCTCGAATGGTCTTTTCCAGGGTTTCTATTTCTGCTTTTGCCGAGTCAAGGGCGGTTAGCATCATATTATACTCGTCTATCTGGTTGCGGAGTTGCCCGGTTAACTGGGTTAAATGGTTTAAACTGATGGAATCACCAAAGTCAAGGCTGGAATCAATTGATTTAAATCCGATTACTCTCTGTTCAGTTTTTTCTAGCACGGGAGAGCTTCTTTTTTTGCGTGGCATCAATGGATACTTTTTACTAAACCTTATCTTTCTAGAGTGTCTCAATGGGACAATGTAGTGGTTCAGTAAAACTTGCAAAAAAAGGTATTTTTTTTAATAAGATTGGACTGTTGACTCAGTAATTACACGACGCAAGACAAGAAATAGTTGAGAAAAGACTCGTGTTGTGAACGAATGGACTTGTGTTCTGGACGAATAAGCTTGTGTTCTGGACAAATAGACTTGTGTTCTGGACGAATGAGCTTGTGTTCTGGACAAATAAGTTTGTGTTCTGGACAAATAAGTTTGTGTTCTGAACGAATGGGCTTGTGTTCTGAACAAATGGGCTTGTGTTCTGAACGAATGGGCTTGTGTTCTGAACAAATAGACTTATCCACTTGATTACTTCTTAAACCCGAAGAACCCCACCCCCAACC
>NZ_NOLK01000353.1:0-2120 GCF_002245985.1 Nostoc sp. 'Peltigera membranacea cyanobiont' 232 | reverse complement strand
GTCCCCAGTCCCCAGTCCCCAGTACCTAATTATGGGATTGATTAAACAACTGTTACGGCGAACACCTCTTGGATGGCTGCAACTGAATCATGAAAAAAGCCGTCTCTTGGTAGCATTATCAGGCATTGCCTTTGCGGATCTTCTCATGTTTATGCAGTTGGGCTTTCAAACTGCGCTGTACGACAGCAACACCAGACTACACCGCAGTTTGCAAGCAGATATTGTTTTAACCAGTCCCCAAGCCCGTAACTTGCCAAGCTTGTCTACATTTTCTCGGCGGCGACTTTACCAAGCAATGGATATACCAGGGGTGAAGTCAGCAGAACCAATGTATTTCAATAACACAATCTGGAAAAATCCTCAAACACACCGTGAGACGGGGGTGTTAGTTATCGGCTTCAACCCAGACAAGCCAGCTTTTGATTTACCAGATGTTAACCAGCAATTACAGGCGATTAAGCTACCGGATACCGTATTGTTCGACCGTGGTGCAAGAGGAGATTATCAAAAAGCGATCGCTCAAATTGACCAAGGTAAAACCCTAACGACCGAAATAGAACGGCGCACAATTACCATTAGTGGCTTATTTCAAGTCGGGGCTTCCTTTGGTTCTGATGGCAATCTGATTACCAGCGATCAAAACTTTTTGCGGCTATTTTCTGGGCGACAGTCCAGCAGTGTCAGTCTTGGTTTGATTGTTCTTAAACCAGGCTATGACCCGAAAAAAGTAGCAGCAATGCTTAAAGCCTATCTGAGAGATGATGTCAAAGTCTTAACCCACGCCGAATTTATTGAATTTGAAAACAACTTTTGGAGAACAAATTCCCCAATTGGGTTTATTTTCAGCCTGGGTGTATCGATGGGCTTTGTGGTGGGCGTGATTATCGTCTATCAAGTCCTTTCCAGCGATGTTAATGCCCACGTTCGAGAATACGCCACCTTCAAAGCAATGGGATATCGCAATTATTACCTGCTAGGTGTGGTACTTGAAGAATCGTTGATCTTGGCAGCACTAGGTTTCTTCCCCGGATTGGGAGTATCCTTAGCACTTTACCAACTGACTCGCAGCGTCACAAATTTACCCATGTACATGACTGCGATTCGGGCATTGCAGGTATTAGTGCTGACTGTCATTATGTGTACCATTTCTGGTGCGATCGCTACCCGCAAACTCCAAGCCACCGATCCTGCTGATATGTTCTAAATTTGTCATTTGTCATTTGCAAATGACAGCAAATGACAATTATTATGAGTAATCGAGCTATTTATGACTAGTCAATCTGTCATCTCTATTAAAAATCTCGACCACCATTTTGGCCATAGTTCACTCCGTAAGCAAGTTCTATTTAATATCAACTTAGAGATTAATGCTGGTGAAATTATTATTATGACCGGGCCCTCTGGTTCTGGAAAGACTACTTTACTAACCTTAGTGGGTGGATTGCGTTCTGCTCAATCTGGTAGTTTGCAGGTGTTGGGGCGAGAACTTTGTGGCGCTAGTGCTGAACAACTAGTGCAGGCGCGACGGCATAACGGTTATATTTTCCAAGCACATAACTTGCATGGTAGTTTAACGGCACTCCAAAACGTCAAAATGGCTTTGGAATTGCACAAATATCTTGGGTTAAAAAAGATGCTAGTGAGATCGGCCCAGATGCTAGAGCAGGTAGGATTAGGAAATCATTTGGATTACTATCCTGATAAACTGTCTGGGGGACAAAAACAAAGAGTAGCGATCGCTCGTGCCTTAGTCAGTCATCCTCAAATAATTTTAGCGGATGAACCCACCGCCGCCCTTGACAGCCAATCGGGACGAGATATAGTCAATCTCATGCAAAAACTGGCAAAAGAACAAGGCTGTACAATCTTGATGGTGACTCATGACAACCGCATCCTAGACATTGCCGATCGCATCGTTCAGATGGAAGATGGCAAACTCAAGTCAAAATTAAAACTATCAGCTTAGAGTTGATTAGCCTTGATTACTCAAGATCAGAACTCAGAATTTCAAGCTTTGTACTAGCTCAACCAAAACGAACTTACCTCAAGAATAAGCCCGGATTTCTCACCAATGCTCAAAGCCTGTCCTTGTGCAGGGGAGCAGGGGAGCAGGGGAGCAG
>NZ_NOLK01000352.1:0-2123 GCF_002245985.1 Nostoc sp. 'Peltigera membranacea cyanobiont' 232 | reverse complement strand
CCCACATTCCGCACTTCATAATGTGGTACATAATCTTACATAATTCCCCTCTGATACGAGTAAATAAAAATACTCAGAAGCTTTAAGTAAGTCGATATGAAGAATAAACCTAGATTGTGAAGTACAAAGTTGGTAGAAAGCTGATAGATGCTTGGTTTCAGGTCTTTCACAAAACTAAGGATACATTGTTTTGTGATGGTGACTTATGCGCGATACCAGGGATGAGACAATCAAAAAAACTCAAAAATTTTGAGAAGTAAAAAATGTCTCCGATATCAGAAGCAAAAATTAAAAATATCGATCACCTAGGAATAGTAGCTGGGCTAATTGATGAAATAGGAATAGTTGAAATAATTAATGACAAATTAGGAATAGACCCTCGGGAAAAGATTACCGGGGGAATATTAGTGAAAGCGATTTTAATAAATGGATTAGGATTTGTCTCAAGACCTTTATATTTATTCAGTCAGTTTTTTGATGATAAGGGAATAGAAATATTATTGGGAGAAGATGTGGAAAGTGATTATCTCAATGATGATAAAATTGGAAGAGTCATGGATAAAATATATAAATATGGATTGAATAATCTGTTTATATAAATTGGATTATCAGTGATTAAGAAATTTAAAATAGATACAAAATATTCACATTTAGATGCCACATCATTTCATCTACATGGTGAATATAAAAGTGAAGGTAATCAGGAGAAAGAAGAAAAAATAACCAGAGAAAGACCAATAATTATAACCAAAGGATATTCTCGTGACCACAGACCAGATTTGAAGCAATGTGTTTTAGATTTAATTACGAGTAGTGATGGAGATATACCATTATTAATGAGAGCAGCAGATGGTAATGAAGCGGATAAAGCGGTATTTGGAAAAATCTTAGTGGAGTTTAAAAAGCAAATAAGTTTTGACAGCATTATGGTCTGTGATAGCGCATTATATAGCCAAGAGAATCTCAAATTAATTGAAAATTTAAAATGGATAAGTAGAGTACCGATGACAATTAAAAAAGCACAAGAGTTAGTTCAGTCTGTAGAGATAGAAGAGATAAATCTAGAAGAAATAGAGAGAAGAGCAGCCCTAAATTTAGGCGGATACAAGTGGAAATCAGAAATAGTAAGTTATGGTGGTATTCAACAAACTTGGCTAATAGTAGAAAGTCAAAAAAGAAAAGAGAGTGATTTAGACAAGCTAGATAAAAAGCTAAAGAAAGAAAAAGATAAAGTTGAAAAGCTGCTCAAAGAATTAAAAAAAGAAAATTTTGCCACTCCTGAACAAGCTCAATACAAGCTAAAAGCTACCAACAAAAAATTGAAATTATTTGAAATTAAAGAAGTTAAACTTATTGAAAGCAAATCTAAAGATAATAAGACTATTTATAAAATGTCAGGAGTGGGTCATGAAAAACCATCAGAGATAGAAATACAAAGAAAATCAGCCGGGAGATTTATTTTAGCAACAAATTTAGTTGACAATGAGAAGTTAGAACCATCAGAAATTTTGACAAATTATAAAAATCAACAGTCCTGTGAAAGAGGATTTAGATTTTTGAAAGATCCTTTATTCTTTGCTGATAGTTTCTTTGTGGAAAACCCTGAAAGAATAGAGACAATGTTATTTTTAATGTCTCTGTGCTTGTTAGTTTATAATCTCGGACAGAGGGAACTGAGAAATAGCTTAAAAAGAGCAAAAGTCGGCATTAAAAATCAACTAGGAAAGTTAACAGATCGTCCGACATTAAGATGGGTATTTCAATGTTTTCAAGGCATTCATATTTTGACTTTAGATAGTGTTAATCAAATTGTTAATTTAACAGAATCACGTCATTTTATTTTGAATTATCTGCCATCATCTTGCCAAAAATATTATCTGCTTTCTTAATCTAAACAACCTTTAGAGAGGGAATAAAAATTTATCAATATCCGAAGGAACAGTTATTTTTCCTGCAAATTTTAGTGCTTAAATAACCTATGAGTATAAGTCAAATCTTTTATGTTTGATTATTTCTCGTCCTTCATCATATTAATTCAGTATTATTTTCTTAATTATCCTGACTTTTCGCTTTTATCTTGACTGTAATCTTTTTATACTTCAAGTTGAAGTGCGGAATGTGGG
>NZ_NOLK01000351.1:0-2142 GCF_002245985.1 Nostoc sp. 'Peltigera membranacea cyanobiont' 232 | reverse complement strand
CACCATAGTGAAAATTAGCCAAATAGGGAGAAAGCCCTTCTGCAATGATAAAACTTAAAACATTGTTAAATAAAAGAGTATAACCAAAACTCAATAAAGAGTTGACAGCATCGGTTGGTGGTTGACGGAATCTTTGAGAAAAACTAAAAGCAGAATTGGTAATCAACTCGCCAAAAGCCGGAAAATATCTAGCTGCGGCGATTCCTTCATAACCGCGCAATGAATCTAAGTTATCTACATACTCTAAAGAGTCAATATCTTGATTGATTCCGAAAATAGCTTTTTCAACTTCTACAAGTTTTCGCTTGCGGTTGAATCGCATTAATAATTGCTTAGAGTTTATCAGCTTCCCTAAAACAATCGCTTTAGATATACTAAATTGAAAATAGTCATCACTCCGCCTTTCGATTTGCATTAATTGACGATCTAAATTGCTAGATTCTTCACTCCATAAATGACCGTGATATTGACCAGACTGACTGAGAAATAGCACAGCAATTTTTTCTTGAAGACAAGCATTAATCACATGGGTTGATAATTGAATATTGCCAAAAACGATAATCTGCTCAACCTCTCGAACGGGAACTTCTATTTTAGGTTTTTCCGAGACATGAATAATAAAGCGCTGATAGTCTTTATATATTGATGTTCCTTGTTCAATTAAATATATAGCTGCCATTTCTCGATTCCAGATATTTTTTTGAAAAGGTGTGATATCCTCGTTGTCGCTGTCTGGAGATAATTCTTGAGCTTCTGTTTCTGCAATAAAGGGTTGATGTAGAGACGCGATATTAGATTGCGTCTCTGGGATATATATCGTCTCTACTTCTAAGGTTGCAGAATTCTTTGCTTGTGCTTCTTGCCTAATGTTGGGACTTTTTTTTTACTTTTACTTTTCTCTATCCCAGATTTCAGCTTATCTGAATTAACATCTATTGGAAAAATAGCATTTTCTAAAAAACCATGACCTAGAAACCGAAAACCCCGGTTAAAACTAGTAATTTGGGTTTTCTCGGCATTCATCATCAATCCCATAGAATCCAAAAGATTGATGATTTCTAATTTTGCTTGTAAAATCCGCTCTTGAGTGGACGCTAAAATGAGAAAATCATCTGCATAGCGCACAAGTTTTAAATCTGTTCCGGTGATAAATTCATCAAATTCATGGAGATAAATATTGGCCAGCATCGGCGAAATTACTGCACCTTGCGGGATGCCCTTTTGGGGTAATATCACTCCCTCTTCAGTTAACACTCCAACTGATACCCAGGATTTAATCAAACATAAAATCCCCGGATTATCTATATGTATCCTGACTTGTGTTAATAACCTTTGATGGTCGATATTATCAAAAAATTTCACAATATCTGCATCTAAAACCCAAGAATAACCATCATCTCGCCAGTCAGCTACTTTTTCTACTGCATTCAGGTAAGATAAATTAGGACGATAAGCAAAACTTGCAGCTGAAAATTTAGCCTCCATGATTGGATAAAGCACATTTAATAGAGCTTGCTGAACAATTATGTCCCGCACTGTAGGTATTTTTAACTCTCGCCGACTGCCATTTTTTTTTGGAATAATTACCTGCTTGCAAGGCTGAGGTTGGTATGTACTATTGCTAACAGAATTTCGCAATTGATAAATATTAATGGTTTGATTGCTAGCAAATTTATCAATAGTTTCTCTATCTACACCTGCACAACCTCGATTTTCTGCTACCTTTTCCCAAGCGCGTTGAAAATTACTCAATTCCAGAAATTCATGGGCAATTATATCCATAGAAATTCGCAATTTAATTTCTTTTAAAATATAGTGCCTACATGGAAATGGAGGTTTCCAAGGATAAAAAATAAAAAAATACTGAAATAGTGCTATTAGGGGTAGCGGGACATTTAGCCCGTGCTGAGTTGCTAAATAAAGCAATACTCAGCATCAAATTAGTCTTCTCATGCCACAGGACTCACAATACGGTTCGGATAAGATCCCCCCGCCTGCGGCGACCTCCTTAAAAAGCTACGGTGTACACACAAGTCTTAAAATTCAACCTAACGCTTGGTTTCGTCATCTACCAATAGGATTGTGCGATCGCTCACCTGAGCTTGTCATTGCGTTCGCGAACAGCGTCTCGTAGAGAGGAGG
>NZ_NOLK01000350.1:0-2158 GCF_002245985.1 Nostoc sp. 'Peltigera membranacea cyanobiont' 232 | reverse complement strand
TCGACAAAAGTCACGGCGAGCTGCGATGAATGATCAGTATATGGTTTCTGTTTTGGCTGCGGCTCTTCCAAACTCAATACTCTCCTAGAATCTACCTGTCAATAGGGTTTGAGACGCGCTAACCCTGAAATTTTATGCGCCGCATCCATTACCTCACAATTTTTCTATGGATTAATTTAGTGAATTAGAAGAAATAAGAATTTTCAACGCACAGATAAGTCTGTACACGCTTCTTTATTCAGAATTCAAGAAGCGAGACACCAGAACTTTTATCAGTTCCGTAAGAAGAACGGAAATGAGTTGATTAAGAGTATAGATAAAGCTGCGATTGCCTTTGTTCCTAAAGAGTTACAAATCTATCACTTGATACCTGTTGTAACCTTGATAACACTAAAACGTAAAGAACAACTAAAATCTTCATTTTCTAATGCCTGGTTTCAAATTTACACTTTGAGAAACCAACGTTGTCGATACATCAGAACACCAACAGCCCACCATAACAATACGGTGACTATGGCAAATAACAGAGAACCATTAAGAAGTCCCGCCCAGGATGCGAAAAAGTTATGGTAAATCCAATTGTAGGTACTGGGAGCATCTTTACCTGTGCCGATAGTGGTTTTCACTAAGATTTTAATCAATAAAACCGATGGAACGAAAAGTGCGATCGCATTTAAGCCCATAATTTCAAAAGGTTTACTCCAGCGACGATTTAGCCGGACTTCAATCAGTTCATAACAAGTTGCTAGCAAAAGTAACGCCCAACCGCTAGTAAATACGACATAAGAACTTGTCCACAGCTTTTTGTTGATGGGGAATGTCCACCCCCACACCCAACCGATAATTAAACAACCAATTCCAAATAATCCTAAGCCGATACTTGTACGTGATTGTACAGGTTGGCTGCGTATCCATTGACCCGTAAAATAGCCAGCTAGAACGCTTACTATTGCGGGAATAGTACTGAACAATCCCTCTGGATCTCCCATAAAGTTGAAACCATCACCTTTATATAGATGTCCTTTGGGAATAATCATCCGGTCAACATAAGCGCTAAAATTACCTTCTCGTGTCAAAACTCCCGCGCCATAATCGGGTATTGGTAGATACATCATCGTTAGCCAGTAACCGATGAGTATTACTACTGCAAGTATCCATTGACCTTTGCGCGTCAGGTTGAGAACTATCAAGGAAGCCAACAGATAGGTAATACTGATGCGTTGTAACACTCCCATAATGCGGATGCTACTCAAGTCAAAAGTCCAAACACCTTGATTCCAAAAGCCATTTAGTAGGAATCCCAAGGCAAAGAGAATAGCGGCGCGGCGTAATATCCGCCAGTAAACAGTTGAGGTGGGTTTATTGTCTTCGGTGTACTTTGACAGCGAGAAAGTCATTGCTACACCAACAATGAAGAGAAAGAAGGGGAATACCAAATCAGTTGGCGTGCAACCATGCCAATCGGCGTGGGCTAAGGGAGGATATACATCATCAGCGACTCCCGCCATATTGACAAGAATCATAGCAGCGATGGTAATGCCGCGAAAAACATCCAGTGAAGTCAGGCGCATAAAGAGAATTTTTTCTTTGATGAGTATCTAAGCTACCCCGCCTGATGCAGCTAATCAAGCAAAATTTATATACTCGGATACAAGGTAAAATTTTGTTAAATAATTACCACCAATTGTTATGCCAGTCAAAGTTGGAGATACCGCTCCTAATTTCACTTTACCTGCTCAAAATGGCTCAACAGTTAGCCTCCAAGATTTTCGCGGCACAAAAGCTGTTGTCCTATATTTTTATCCCAAGGATGACACACCCGGATGTACGGCTGAATCCTGTGCCTTTCGCGATCAGTATGAAGTGTTTAAAAGCGCTGGGGCTGAAGTTGTTGGTGTGAGTGCTGACTCCAGCGAATCTCACCAAAAATTTGCTGCGAAATATAATCTACCTTTTACCCTGTTAACTGACAAAGGTGACCAAGTACGGAAGCTATATGGCGCAACAGCAGCCTTTGGCTTATTCCCTGGTCGCGTTACTTACGTCATTGACCAACAAGGAGTTGTGCAATACGTGTTTGATTCAATGTTTAACTTTAAAGGTCATGTTGAAGAAGCACTGAAAACTTTGCAACAGCTTGTGAAATAGGGGATTGGGG
>NZ_NOLK01000035.1:0-69887 GCF_002245985.1 Nostoc sp. 'Peltigera membranacea cyanobiont' 232 | reverse complement strand
AGTTAAGCTGAATGGTAGGCAGCGTAAGGATTGCAGAGGGGCAGGGGTGCAGGGGTGCAGAGGGGAATTTCTAAATATCTGAACGCAATTGCCTAAAATTTCTTCTTTCTCCCCTGCTCCTCCGCTCCTCTGCACCCCTGCTGCCTCAACGATTTTCCCTTATCAAGCGTGCCATTCGATTCAGCCTTCTTGTCTGGTTTCGTACTCATTAAATCAGGATGAAATTTATGTATCGATTCCAGATAACTGCATACACACAAACAGGTGAATCCATAGGTGTCGTCGGTTCTACTCCAGAGTTGGGACTGTGGGACATCAACAAATGTGTCCACCTGCGTACAAGTGGCGATCGCTATCCTTTATGGTGGGCAGATATTGACATTCAAGAGTTAGGCAATGTCTCACGACAAGCCACTTCGTGTCTACGCCAGAGAGTTGAATACAAGTATGTCCGCCTCGATGCCAACGGCAACGCCCGATGGGAGAGCTTATTCGATACAAATCGATGGATACCTATTGACTCTAAGGATCGTTCCAGCACGATTATTGTGGATGATGGCGCATTCGGTTATTTACAGCCTTACCCATTTGGATACATTGAGAAATCGGCTGTCAAGATGCCCGTGGAAGAAGGGGCTGACAGACTCAAAATTGTGGTCATTGGTAGTTCCGTCGCATTAGGTCATAAAGCTTGGTTTTTGAAAGGTTGGGTCTGGTTGTTAGCAGAGGCTTTACAGCAAAAATATGGGCGTCAACTCGTGAATGTGTCGGAAGTGGGGGCGAATGTCAGCAGAACCATCGCTCGATTTGGCTCAGTTGTCACCCCAGAACAACCCGATATTGTAATCATTGCTTTGTCTCTGGGCAACGAAGGGTTAGCCTACTGTCCCCCTAACGAACGCCGCACAGTACAACGGCGGTTTGAAAGTGGCTTGCAGCATCTGGTGAAAATTACGCGCGATATTGGAGCAATTCCGATTCTGGGCGGTGTCTATCCCAATGGTGACTATTCTTTGGAACATTACTGGCTGCTTCGAGACACACACAAGCGGATGCTAAGTTGGGATGTAACTGTACTAGATTGGTTGGTAGCTGTGGATGATGGCCAAGGACGATGGAAAGCAGGAATATCCTTCGATCCGGCTCACCCGAACACTGTCGGCCACAGCCTCATGTTTCAGCAGATCGACCAGCACCTATTCGACATCGACAAAGACGAATTGGCAAACGAAAAACAACGCTGCCGGCAACCGAATGAATTTCCCATCTACTTTGACAATGCCGGCTTTCATATCTCTGTCTGTATTGAAGAAAAGCATTTACGGATTGTTAATCCATCACAATACAGCTATACCATCGCTCCCTATTGGCAGGAATTGCAAACTGCATTACAAAATAGGGCAGAATTGATACCAGGTATTTACATTGCGAAGTCTGTCAAGCCGGGGACGCTACCTTTCTTTGCCGTGCAAGAAGACGGTGCGATCGCCACCACAGTAAATATCCCCCCTGGCGCAGACTTAGAATATAGCGCCGCCTTCAATCTCTTTCCGCCAAATAACTCACAAGTTTTGTTCTATGACGGACATCTGGGAATTTTGCAAGCAGATGAACGCCACCTCTGGATAATCAACGAATCAGATAACGAGTACAATATCCAGCCGATGTGGACGGAGGTTTGCAACGCACTTAAAGCCATGTCATCAGGTGTCTACGAAGATCCGCTTTATCCCGATGCCCCATTTCGCACGATGATGATTGGTAAGGATGGGCTAGAAAGCCGGGTGAAAGCACCACCTAAATCTGCGGTGTTTTTCCAATACAAATGTAAATTAGCGGATATCAGCCGTGTGGCGATTCTTCCCCTTGGCGATCGCTGTGCCGTCCGCATGATGTTATATAAAATGGAATATGATGGCCCCGCCTTTCCCTTCGATCTAACGCGCACCACCAATATTGGAGATGTTGCGGATGCGATCGAATACGGTTTTGATGATATGTGGAATCCTGCCTTTCTACACTACAGCCCCGACGCAGGCAGAATTTACCATAGTAAGTGGTCGGGTTTATCCTTTGCCCATGAAGTTGAGGAGAAAGACGACCCCACAAACGATATGTTTCCCGTCCATGAACGGATGCGGGTTCGCTACACAGCACGCTCTGAAAGGTTTTGGTATGCATTGCAGCACTGCGATAAAGTGCTTTTCGTCCGTACAGGAATTAGCGATCGCGGTGGTGTGATAGATTTAGTCAACAAGCTGCAAAAACAATGCCACGGGAAGCCATTTCATCTCTTGCTTCTTTCTCCTCAAAGCGATGATGAGTTTTTAGACCTTCCCAATGTGCTGCACTATAATGTCGAGTTTAATCCCGATCGCATGTATGACGATTTGGGGCATTGGATGTACTGCACAGAGGTGATGCGAAGAATTCTGGAATCCCTTGGGGTGTCTAGTAAAAACCTCTTTTGGTGTCCGCCTAAAATACCAAAGGGGTAAGGAATTAGTTAGGCATGATGCCTGCGGTAGGCTGCACCAACGGTCTTTGATTGCTCAATCCTGAAATTTATTGCAGGTTGTCAGTCTAACAGCGAAGCTAACCGGACGCAGACAACCTTTACAACCCAACAGATAGCTTATGCTTTGTTCTGGTTCAGCGCAGTGTTATACAGCAGATTCTAATATACGTATGGAAATAAGCGCTTGGTTTGCTGACAATACGATTGATATTCCTCGCCGAACCGCTCTTCTAACATCTGTTCTTCAATTGTAATCCTATTACCAAACCAAACTATACAGACCGTTAACAACAGACCTAAACCCCATAGACTCTGCAACATGATGCAAAATCCAAGAAATAGAAGAATGTAACTTGTGTAGATGGGATGTCTAATTAAACTATAGATACCATCAGTAACTAACTGATGATCTGATTTAATTATCAGACGGTCAAAGAATTTGCCTAAAGTTTTAATCGCAACCTGACTAACAAAAATTGCAGCAAAAACTAAGGCAATTGCAATTACAGTTAAATATTGATTAACGCTTGTATTTAATGTCTGGTCTTGAAGTGAAAAGGTGTATAGCGTTAGCCAGTGTACGCTTAGTAACCCAACAACTGTAATCAGCGAGGCTACACGCCCAGAAGTGGCTTGAACTTGTCGGTCTTCTTGACGGTTTGCTAGCTGACCATAGCGAATAACTCGCCAAATTGTTCCCAGAAAGAAAATGAAATAGCTGATTGATAAGAAGACTACTCTCCAGTCTCCTAAGACTCCAAACTGTGCAGATGGAATCACAATCAACATAGCGATAACGGCCAACAGGGCAAAAATCAATCCCACAGGTTTCAGGAATGCTGCCATGAATACAAGCTCCTTAGCATTGAACTATGTAGATTTAGACTGGACGTGGAACATTAACAAACAGGCACAGACCTGAATGGCACTAAGTTAAGCTGAAGGGTAAGCGGCGTAAGCATTGCAGAGGGGCAGAGGGGCAGGGGTGCAGAGGGAAATTTCTAAATATCTGAACGCAATGCCTAAAATTTCTTCTTTCTCCCCTGCTCCTTTGCTCCTCTGCACCCCTGCTGCCTCAACGATTTTCCCTTATCAAGCGTGCCATTCGGCACAGACCTATTGTCACATAAACAAATTGAAGCCGCATAACCTTCACAATCATTCGCCGCAAATTTTGCCAATCTATAAGACTCCTATTTGATTTTTGAACAAAATTAGGTATGTAGGGTGTGTTAGAACGAAGTTCGTAACGCACCATTATCAAGGATTTGGTGCTGTACTCTCCGTGCTAACACAACGCCAGTGACGCTCCTGCGTCGCTAACGCTCAAGTCGGGAAACCCGCCCACACGACTGGCTCCCCTACGTATCTTTTCATAAATCAAACCGGATTCCTATATTTATTATTAGTTAATACTGAGGCAAGGTGAGCAGGACGAGATAAATGTGGGCAATGTCCTCCAGGTAGTTCTATGACATCAACTCCCAAGCGCTTACATGCGGCGTAGTGTTACCATGCAGGAGAATTTTAAGTTTTTTGAATTGTGCTTATCTTCTACCTTATGTCTTCTAATGTTGTCAACAAGCCTCGCGGCTAGCTCTGAAAAACTACAACAGACGAGCTACGATCGCTATCAGCAAAATAGCTCAACCACTGTCGGTTTAGTCACTTTTCCCATAGCGTTGCGCGGTAATTCTTCAACTATCAAAATTTGGGTTGGCACTTTATAAACAGCCAATCGCTCTTTTGCCCAACTCCTGAAAGATTCTAATGTCAAAGGTTGTGACCCTTGCAATACTAATGCAGCACAAACCCGTTCGCCCCACTCTATATCTGCAACCCCAACCACTGCACATTCCTGAATATCTGGATGCGATCGCAATACTTCTTCAATTTCTAAAGCTGAAACTTTATACCCTCCGGTTTTAATGATATCCACACTCATCCGTCCCAGAATACGGTAATTCTCGTCCTCAACTACGGCGGTATCTCCAGTACAGAACCAGCCATCTTGGAAGGCTTTGGCGGTTGCTTCAGGGTTTTGCCAATATTCGAGAAACACTCCAGGCCCTCTAACTTGGATTTCTCCTGGTGTTCCGCCTGGGACTAAGTGCCCATTCTCATCAACTAATCTCACTTCAACTTCAGGTAGAGGCTTTCCTACATATCCAGCCAATCGTTCACCGTGTAAAGGGTTCGATAGTGCCATGCCAATTTCCGTCATCCCATATCGCTCAAGCAGAAAATGGCTGCTAATACTCTGCCATTTTTCTAAAACTTGAACTGGTAAGGCTGCTGAACCAGAAACCATCAGACGTATCTTAGCACAGCCTTCTGACATGGTTTTTTGACGTTCTTTAGAGGCATTTTCCCAAGCAGCAATGAGCTTTACATAAATCGTTGGTACTGCCATAAATAGGGTTAAGTCACCGTCACAAATTCGCCTCCAAACGGTTTCGGTATCAAACTTGCTCAACAGATGACACTCCGCTCCAGCCCATAAAGCACAAGTCAGTACGTTAATAATTCCATGAATATGATGTAGTGGCAATATATGTAAAATGCGTTCGCGCAGCGTCTCCGCAGGAGAATCGCTAGATGTCCATTCCCAAGCAGCGATCAAACTAGTCACTTGCGCTTGAATATTTTGATGAGTTGTAACCACACCCTTGGGTTTACCTGTTGTACCGCTAGTGTAGAGAATTAAGGCGCGTCTAGCGATATCTACCTCTGGGAGACGAGTAACATGAGATGGGAGTGTTTCTGAGGTGAGGATAAATCGCAAATTGTGTTCTTCGGCGAGCGATCGCAGTATACCTTCAAAATTGGGATGAGCAACAATAATCGATGCTTCAGAATTGGTAATTACATACTCCAATTCTGGGCGCGGG
The DNA here is from genome assembly GCF_002245985.1 of Nostoc sp. 'Peltigera membranacea cyanobiont' 232. Taxonomy (NCBI): domain Bacteria; kingdom Bacillati; phylum Cyanobacteriota; class Cyanophyceae; order Nostocales; family Nostocaceae; genus Nostoc; species Nostoc sp. 'Peltigera membranacea cyanobiont' 232. Next base: position 64,478 of record NZ_NOLK01000035.1, on the reverse strand, counting down.
TGGGAAACACACAGAGGTACAGCTATGCCACCAGCACGCCAAATTCCCCATTGAGTGGCTACATACTCAAATCCAGGCGGGATGAGAAAGGCAACTCGCTCCTCTTGTAAATCTTCTGCATTTTGAAGAATATTTGTTGCTATTTGACTGGAAGTGTGGAGCAAATCCCGATAGGTAAACGATCCATCCGTTGTAGTAATGGCTATTTTCTCGCTGTGTTCTTCAGCACGAATAATCAATGGTAGATTCACGTTTATTTACCGTTTTAGGGTTGATGCAGTCTACTTACAGAAAGCATATAGCAATACCAAACGAGATGTAAATTTTACTATTCCAGCAATCCTCTATAACTTAATAGATGCTATAACCAACGTTGTCTTTTAGCATAGAGAATACTACCAATCACAATTAATGCCATCACACAGATTACAACAGGATAAGACCAAGGTTGCTCTAATTCCGGCATATATTTGAAGTTCATACCATAGAAACCAGACATGAAGGTAATTGGTAAGAATATGGTCGAGAGGATAGTCAGACGATTAATTCGTTCGCCAGTTTTGCTAGCAATATTATCGCGTTGAATTTCCATTAATTCTGACATCCAGGCTCTCAAAGCTTGATATTCTTGCCATAATTTATCAACTTGATAAACCAATTCTTCTTTGAATAGTTCTTTTACTGGCTGGGCGATCCATCGGAAATCTTCGTAATCCATAATAGCCATAAGTGACTTAATGCTTTGAAAATTACGCCGTCCTGAACGAGTAGATTGCCTCATTGTGGCAATTCTTTGGTACGTTGATTCATCACCAGAATCATCTAACACTTCATCTTCTAAATCATCAAGTTTTCTAGAAATATATTCAAATACAGTATGATAATTATTCAAAGTTTCTTTAAAAATGAGATAAAAAATATAATCAATTCCCAAATTATTAACATCAAGAGGGCGTTTTTGGAGATTATTAACTAGAATACTTAAAACTTTGAGTTCAGTAATTTCAAAGGTGAGAATAAAATTTTTCCCGACTACAATGTTACCACGCGCAACCTCAAATTCATGATTTTTTATTTGAGCAGTTAGAATTTCATAGCTGTCAAATAAACAATCTTCTACATCTTCATCAATTCCTAAAGGTGAATGGTTGAAAATCATATTAACCCGAGATGGATTGAGTTCAAAGTGCTTGATAATTTTGGCTGTTCCAGTCCGATCGCGGAAGTGAATACAGCGCAACCAAATACTGTGAGAACCATCAATTCTTTTCAGTACCGTATCGACATCTCGATGGGTGAATATTTCCAGATTATCTGGATAAAAAGTGAGGAGAATTAACATATAGCCATCCTAATTGAGTCTTGAGAAAATCTGGTGACTCATGTTGAGCGATAATTTATTTGACTACAACGACATATAAAATGTCAAAGCCTATGATTTACTGTCGGAAATAGACATATTGCAATAGGCTGGCTTGGTGTTAGTGATATTTTACCTCGGAAAATCCCCCAAACTCTCCTTAAAAACGGGGTCTGAATCCGGCGTTTAATTCCCTCTTTTTTAAAGAGGATGATGGAGGATAAAGCTTTAACTCAAAGGTATTGGCACAGATTGGGTTAATAGTATAAAAGAAATACTCATAAAATGGTATGACTGTATTGAGTCATACAGGAATCATATTTGATTATTGAAAAATATAAGTATCTGTAGGATGTGTTAGACAGAACCTCGTAACGCACTATAAGCTTGGGATAGTGCCGTACTCTCCTTGCTAACGCACCCTACATGGATTTCAAAAATCAAATACTAGTCCTATAGCTCAATTTTTTTCTATTTTCCCCGATTTAGGGCGAGTAGTTTTCAGTGGTTCTGAATTATTTTGCAAAATTGCAATTTCTCTCTGTGCATCTTGATAACTATCTTTTTCGCCTTGCTGTTGGAACAGTTTGGCAGCTTTTTTGAAATCTGCGATCGCACCCTGTTTATTTTTCTGCTTGGTGCGAATCACACCCCGGTTATAGTAGGCTAAGGCGTTGTTAGCATTAATTGCGATCGCTTGTGAATAATCCTGATTGGCAGATTTTTTATTTCCTAGTTCGAGATAGGCGTTACCACGGTTGTTGTAAGCTGCTATATTATTAGGATCTAGTTTCAGGGCTTCGGTATAATCTTCAATAGCACCCTTATAATCTCCGAAAGAAAAGCGATGTATACCTCTGTGGATATAAGCGGCAATAAATTTAGGATCGATCTGTAAAATAGTATTGTAATCTTCAGTCGCTTCGACTTTATTTCCTAGATCGCTATAAACATCACCGCGATTAAGATAGGCTTCTATATATTTGGGATTGATGTTAAGTGCATCGGTGTAATCTTTAAGTGCTGCATATTTTTGTTTATTAAGAGATTGAGTTAAAGCCCTTTGATAATAAGCTTTGGCATCACTAGGATTAATCTTAATTACTTTATCAAAATCTTGGATTGCTTCAAGTCTTTGTCGGAGGCGACGGTGGAGAATACCTCGCTGTAAGTAGGCTTCAGTATACTGGGGTTTGAGAGCGATCGCTTTGCTAAAATCTCCAATCGCCCCTTTATTATCCTTCAGTTGAACGCGGGTTAACCCCCGGCCATAGTAAGCATAAGCATCCTCAGAATTTAACTTAATCGCTTGGGTATAGTCTGCGATCGCTTCTTTATATTTGCCTAATTCCGAAAAAGCAAATCCTCGGTCAAAATAGGCATTAGCATCTTGAGGATTAAGTAAAATGGCTTGACTCGCGTCTGCTTCTGCTTGCTCGTAGTCTCCTAATCGATAATAAGCATCGCCTCGCCTATTATAAGCCAAAGCGTTTTGTGGATCTAGTTCAATAACGTGATTGAAATCTTCAACTGCCCCTTCATAGTTTCCTGCCTCATATTTATTTACTCCTTCTTGATATAATTGTTTTTGAGCATTACTTACAGGTTTTGGCGAATGCAAAAACCATACTCCTACCCCAAGTGCGATCAAGCCAACTATCCCGGTCAAAACTATTAATAATTTTTTATCGTGCTGTTTTGGCTCAACTTCAACATTTGTTAACTTTTTCAGATCGTCTAAAACTTCAGTTGCATACTGGTAACGCTTACGATAGTCAAAGCGCACCATTCTATTAATAATTTTTGCTAATTTTCTGCTAATTTTTATATTTTTGTTCTGCCAAACTATTTCACCTGTCAGCCGATTTTTCTGATTTCGCAAATTAGATATTTCGTTTGCAGGTAAACCTAGAAGTGCTGCGATCGCAACTATACCTAAAGCATATAGATCGCTGTTATACTTAACGTTACCGTTAACTTGTTCTATAGGCATATATTCGAGATTATCAATGGTATTAGTGATGGCTTCATTCAAAGTCCCAAAATTAACTAAAACTAACTTTTTATCTGATTCCCGACGAATAATATTTGCTGGTTTAATGTCCCGATGAATTACGCCATAGCTATGTACAATCACCAAAATTTCTAATATCTCTGATAAAAAATTAATTACTTGGTCTTCCCTCAGAGGTTGTCCCTGGATAATTTCGTCAGTTAAAGGATTACCAGGGATAAATTCTTGAACTATATAAAATTCTTCGTTTTCTTCAAAGTAAGCAATTAGCTTCTGAATTCGATCGTGTTCCTGCCCTAGTTTTTCTAAAGTTGCTGCTTTACTAGCAAACAAGTAGCGTAGGCTGGTTAGAGTTTGAGGATTGCTACTAGGATTACGTAACTGTTTTACTATAAATTGGCTCTCAGGAAAATTAGCATCCTCCACTAGATAGGTTTCTGGCTTTTCCCCATCATTCAGAACTTTTAGTATTCGGTAGCGTCCATCTCGTAAATGAATAGGCATCAATCAATATAGATATATAAATCTTTTGATTATAGCTTACGTGTTATTACTGGTAACTAGTTTTTTTTGTAAAAAAACATTTATTCAAAAAAAGTCAATGCCCTTCTGGGAGATAAAAATACTAATTATTAGCTAATGCCATATATTGCTAGTAATATTTTTATTTTTTAAGAGAATTTTGTAGACTTAATTCGCCTACATATTACCAGACTTAAGTAAAATTTTTCAGTTAAACGAGGCTTAGGAAAAGAGGTGAACATATATGGAAGCATATTTTGATCGGGGCTATTCAGCAATCTCACCCATGACACCTAATCCTCGAATAAGGTAAAAAAATAGCAGTTTGAATTATCTAAAACCCCAGATAAAAAATTGAGAATCAACGTATTTGGGCGAAAAAAAGCCTTGGTAGCTACTGCGAAGCGTCAATTGCTCAAGGCGCTCAATTACCGCGATATTGCTGCTATTAATAGCTTAATTGGACATTGGCAAAGGATTTTGGGAGTAGAAAAGTTAACTGATTTGATTGTTAATGAGGTAATGGTCGAATGCGACTCTGACAGTCACAGTTGGTTTTGTCAGATTTTTCTTGGACAAGTTCAATACGAACAGATGGAGGAAAAAGCTCAAAGTAACATCTTTCAAATTTTAGTGAGTAATTATTTGGAACCGGGCAAAGATTTTAGCTCTGGGCCCCATCGCAGCATTATTATAAGCGATCGCGCCAAGCAAGTCTTACTTAGCCAAGTGCCACAGGAGCATCAGACAGCATTTGAGTCACAGTTAGAGTCTTCGCTAGTTTTAGATCCAGTTACCACCATTGAACAGCTGTTAGGGTGTGCATTTTTTACCAATTTAACCGAGATTGCCATCCAACAAATGGAGTTACTGAGTAATTCTCAAGCAGCTGCCTATCTAGGAGTGCTGTTGGCTGGATTAGTATCGCGTCATCCTCAACTTCAGAATGCGGACTTTCCTACACGATTTATTGCCAATGCTTTGCAAGAACTATCGCAAGAACGAGCAATGGCAATTTTGAACGATCCAGAAACAAATCCCCAGTTCGATGAAATTATTATTTTTGGGCATTTATTAGCAGCAATGGGAGATAAAGAATATCACCAGATTGTTGAGGAAGAGGGCGGTATCAGCCTCAATCAACTCAAAAAACTTGATTTAGTTTGGTGTGGTGAACGTCGGCTTTCAGAAATGGTTGCCATGATGGAAAAATGGCATCAAAATAATTCGTAATGGGCTAACGCCCCGCTACGCTAACGTAATTACGAATTACGTTAGCGTAGCATTAGCAAGTCAGCGATTGTCATTAGTAATTACAAATTGGTGAACTACCCCAACTTACCGAGTACGGTTGAAGTTGGGGCTTCTGTAATCACAGGGGAGTGCCTAAACTTAGACTTTCGCCCAAGAGTATGACTTACCTCCCCTCCTACAGCAGAGACGGCTGAACCTTCCGCCTTTATCATTCTGATACCCTCTGCTCTAATATTCTGCGCGGCGTTCGCGTCCCGATCGTGATGAGTATTGCAATGAGGGCAAGTCCATTCACGGACATCCAACGGCATCTCACCAATCTGATAAAAACAATTAGAGCAAAGTTTTGAACTGGGGAACCACCTATCAATTTCAATCAACTTTCCACCTCTGCGTTCTAGCTTATAGGCTAAAAAGTTGGTGAATGTTCCCCAGCCACAATCAGATATTGATTTCGCCAACTTGTGATTACGAACCATGCCTTTAACATGAAGATTTTCTACTATGACAGCTTGGCTATCGCTGACCAACTTGTAACTAACGCTCTTTTATGACTCTCGTCGGATAAAAATCATCCACCCTTATTTTTAAGGACTTTGATGAATTTAGGCGTAGGTTGGGTTGAGGAACGAAACCCAACACCAACAATCTCTGGTTTTGTTGGGTTTCACTTCGTTCAACCCAACCTACGAATATTTTATTTTTTCGGAGTAATAAAAGAGCGCTAAGTTTATGTAGAAAATCAAGACGGGAATTACTAACTCGTTCGTACACCTTGGCAACAACTTTTCTATACCTATTTCTTGAATTACTTCCTTTTTGTTTACGTGCTAATTTTTTCTGCTTACGTTTGAGGTTTTTCTCGTGTTTGGCAAGATGCTTGGGATTATCGTACTTGGAAACCTTTTCGCCGTCAGTGACGACAGCGAAGTGTTTTAGCCCCAAATCGATACCATATATTTTACCTTCTGAAATAACCGGATTTTCATCATCTAACTCAGTCAGGATAGATGCAAGGTATTTGCCAGAAGGCGTTTTGCTTACAGTAACAGTTTTAATTTTCCCCTCAATAGTCCTGTGTATTTTGGCTTTGACTATCCCAATATTGCCAGGAAGTTTAACATTGCCATCTACAATCTTGACGTTTTGAGGATACTGGATAGACTGTTTACCATGTTTGGATTTGAACTTAGGAAATCCAGCACGTTTCTCAAAAAAGTTTTTGTACGCCGTAGTTAGATTAAGTGTTGTAGCTTGTAAAACTTGGCTATAACAATCAGCTAACCACACAGTCTCTTCTGCCTTTTTGAGTGCAGGAAGAAATGCGTTGAGTGCAGCACGGCCAAGTCCCTTACCCGTCTCCTTGTAAGTCTCAATAGATTTATTTAGAGCATAATTCCACCACCATCTAGCACACCCAAAAGTTTGAGCCAGTTGTGTTTGTTGCTCAAGTGACGGATATAAACGGACTTGTACAACCTTGTGTAACACTTCACTTTCACCTCTTTGATGTGCTTACTCTACCATAAATATACATTGTGGTAAAGCGCTAAAATCCAATAATTGGTGATTCCGACGCTCGCGGACTCGCTAACGCTCCGCTATCAAACACCCCACTTCCTTATCAACCTGCGGTTGATATTAGTCGGAGGTGTTTTCGTCGTCACCCGGCTATCCATCCCCGCCCTGTAGAGGGACGGGGAATTCCGCCGAATTAGTTAAAATTCAGTTGCTACGCTGGCACAACAACTTTCTCACTACCAGCTAGTCCAAAAGCGGCATGAATGGCTTGCAAAGCTTTAACACCTTCCTCTTGTGCTACTACACAACTAATTTTAATTTCTGAGGTGGCAATCATTTGAATATTAATTTGGTGTTGGGCTAGCGCTTCAAACATTTTTGCGGCAACACCTGGTTGTCCCACCATACCCGCGCCGACAATACTCACCTTAGCGATCGCGCTATCTAAAACAACTTCACCCCATCCTAACTCTGCTGCTACTTGAGTAAGCATTTCTTTGGCACTTTCCCCGTCTATGCGCGAGACTGTAAAGGCAATATCTCGCCGGGGAACACCATCAATCACTCGACAGCGCTGAGATTGAATAATCATGTCAACGCTGATATTATGCTGTGCTAATAATCCAAACAGCTTCGCCGCCATCCCTGGCCGATCTGGTAATTGGCGAATAGCAAGACGCGCTTGATTCAAATCTAAAGCAACGCCGCGAACGGGGGGAGATGAGGGAGACAAGGGAGAGGGGGAAGACAAGGGAGACAAGGGAGAGGGGGAAGACAAGGGAGAAGTTTGTTCAATGATTCTTCCTTGTCCCCCTTGTCCCCTTGTCCCCTCTTCCCCTCCCTCAATCTCAAAGGCGGTACGGAGTGCTAAGACGGCGCGATCGCATTCTGCGGCATTGACTACGCAACTTACTTTCACTTCGCTGGTGGAAATCATCTGAATATTCACGCCAACTTCGGCTAGGGTGGCAAACATCTTTGCAGCTACACCAGGACGGCCAATCATTCCTGCGCCTGCGATACTGACTTTGGCAATGTTATGTTCTAGCATTACCTCGGCTTCGTCAGATTTGGGGTTAGATGGATTTCTCAGTGCTGGGGCGATCGCTGCTGCTACGGCTTCTGCCCGTTTTAATATTGGTGTGGTGACAGTAAAGGCAATGTCATTACTGTTACCTTCATGAATTGATTGAATAATCAAATCTACGTCTACTTTTTGCCGAGAAATTTCGCCGAATAACCTTGCTGCTACCCCTGGTTTGTCGGGTACGCGCAACAAAGCCACCTTTGCTTGGTTAGTGTCAAATTCTACAGCATCTACCGGACGGGCAATTTCGAGATTGATTAGCGATCGCCCTTGGGGTTGGGCTGATGTTACCCAAGTACCGGGGGCATCTGTCCAGCTAGACCTAACTACAAGGGGAACACCATAGTTACGAGCGATTTCCACAGCGCGGGGATGCAACACTTTTGCACCCAAGCTAGCTAGTTCCAACATTTCATTGCAGGTGATGGCATCGATCAATTGGGCTTCGGCAACTAAGCGGGGGTCTGTAGTTAAAATCCCTGGAACGTCTGTATAAATTTCACAAAAGCTTGCTCCTAATGCGGCTGCGATCGCCACCGCAGAAGTGTCAGAACCACCGCGCCCCAAAGTTGTAATTTCCATTTCCCCGGCGTTGGATGTACCTTGGAACCCTGCTACTACAACAACTTTACCTGCATTGATGTGGCGAGTTAGGCGAGTAGTTTCAATATGCAAAATTCGAGCGCGGCTGTGTTCAGCTTCGGTAACAATTCCTACCTGAGCGCCAGTCATGGAAATTGCTGGTTGTCCGAGTTCCTGCAAAGCCATGCTGAGTAAGGCGATGGTTACTTGTTCGCCAGTAGAAAGCAGCATATCCATTTCCCGGCGGTTAGGATTGGGAGAAATTTCATTAGCGAGTTTGACGAGTCCATCGGTGGTTTTGCCCATCGCCGAAACAACTACTACCAGAGAGTTTCCAGCTTGGACAGTTTTATAAACACGCCCTGCAACAGCTTGAATGCGTTCCACTGAACCGACAGATGTACCACCGTATTTCTGAACTATGAGCGCCATAACTTTTATGCAATCAATTGTGTCTGTTTTGCTCAATGCCTCCGCCGGGTTAGGAAGCTTTGAACATATTAATAGATATTTAGTTTACTAAACATTGTGTAGTATACCCAATCATCAGTTGATTATTCAAAAACTACATCTTCGTAAAGTGCTGCCATTGTTTCCTCAAAATCTACGCTGTTGAGTCGAAATGATTGATGTTCTGCTGTGTAGGATTGCAAAAGCCACAGCCCCTGCTCATTGCGTCGAAAACACTCGACTCGCTGACGTTTAGTATTAATTAATATATACTCTTGCAGACTTTCCAGTGTTTGATAATCAGCGAATTTGTCGCCCCGGTCAAATGCTTCTGTAGAATTAGATAAAACTTCGACAATTAAACAGGGAAATCTTTTATAACCTGGCGTTTCTCGATCTCGTTCATCGCAAGTAATCATCACATCGGGATAATAAAAGCGATTCAGAGATTCAATTCGGGCTTTCATGTCAGCGATGTAAACACGACAACTAGAACCGCGCACATGATTACGGAGGAGAGCGGCAAGGTTAAGAGCGATGGTAACATGTGCTTCAAGCGCTCCAGCCATTGCGTAGATGTAACCATCTATATATTCATGCTTGATATTGCTCTGTTCCTCCATTTGAAGGTACTCTTGGGCGGTGAGGTAGTTTTGTTGGGGTGAGGCTATCATGTTGAAACTTCAAAGTTTTAGTGATACTGATTTCTAGAGTAGCGTTTGCGATCGCTTGTAGATTTCGGCGTTGCTTAATCACGGGATGAGTTTGTTTAATGCGGAATAGTTTTTCAATGCTTTCAACTGCCAATTTATCCCGCAAATAATTCGATTATCTCTGTACGTTGTTTTTGGTTTAAAATTCCTTTGCTTCCTTTCTGTTAAGGCTAATGAGCATTTTTTCAAAAACTCTTAACACCGGTTCCTCTCCGTTATCTCTAGTGAAAATAGTATAATTTGGGTGAGAATTGATTTCAATTAACCAATATTGGTCATCTCGATCTAATACAATATCTAAACCACCATAATCAATGTCTAATTCTTCAAAAACTGGTCTAGCAAAATTAGCAATCTCAGACAATATTTGTGGATCGCTGATATACTTGGCCTTCGCACCATCCCAGTGTAAAGGACTGAGATTACCGACAAATTTCGCATCAGTTATATCTTTTTCATAGAGCAGAACCAACTCTTTATTTAAGAAAATGGCTCTATATTCAGATTTTATGTTAATGAACTCTTGAGCGATCGCAACGTAATCATACTTTTTATTATTGATATTAAAAATCTCTTTTAAAGCAGTTTCAACTTCATCCGTATTCTGACATAAAAAAACGTTATGTCCACTTGAACCAGAATTACGTTTAATAATTACGGGTGTTTCAAAGTTTTCTTTTATTTCTAATATAATATCTTCAAAACTTGGAAACTTTAAGTAAATTTTATATTGCAGGTCACAAAAAGGGGAAAGAAAACCTACTGTCCGAGGAAGTTTAACTTTGTTCTTTAAAGTATGGTAAGTATATTCCTTGTCTTTGATAATTTGCGCTACTGCTTGATTTATTATCGGAGTACTATAATTACAAAAATAATGTTGTTTATTATTCAGTTTTATTTTTACTAAGTTTTCAGCCGGATGAATAATTTCATAGTTGATGTTTAAGTTTTCACAAGCTTTGAGTAATAGCGAAAGGTTATCTAACATAAATACTTTAAGTTAAAAGTCCCAATTAGATGTTGATATTAATTATTGCAGAACACAAACTTTACTTTAAATAATCCGAATAATTACGAATTACGTTAGCGTAGCGGTAGCGAGTATTCAAGCGTCACTACGAATTACGCTAGCGTAGCCCATTACGAAGTTCTTTGCCGTTTAAAAATCACCATTTGAGTACCAACAACTGGGTTCCGCGCTATCAGCTTATCTTGAGAGTCGATAATTTCTAAATGGGTAAAATCAAGTTCTTGAGAGCGTTGTAATATCTCCGCAGCTAAGTTGTCTTGCTGAGATTCTTTGAGAGTGTACCAATCGTTACTAATTTTTACAGTCAAGTTACTCGTGCGGAAGTTGGCTTGAATTGACTTTATCAGACCAGAGGCAATGCGATCGCTAGTTTCAGCTACCTGATTCTCAATAGCCGCAATCAAGGCTTGTTCTGGTGTCAATTCTATGACTGGTGTTGGTATTGGCGTGGGAATTGGTTCTATTTCCGGTTTGATTTCCGGTTCTGGCGGCGGCGTAATTTCCTCTGGTGGCTGTGGCGGCTGCGGTTCTGGTACCACTGACTCTGGTGGAGTAGTTATCGTTGGTTTTGGTGTAGGAACCTCTTCAATCGGTGGAACTGTGGCTACTTCAGTAGGTTTACCAGTTAAGACAGTCGCAGTTGTCCAAACAAAAATTACAGTAATTGCAGTAACAATTCCCGTTAAAGCTGTATCTGATAACTTTGTTGACAAATTTGATGGTAGAAACAAGCGGATTGTCCTTAAAAGTCCACCCCATCGCAACTGAAGCTGCTGCAAAAAACTGGGTGTTTCCTCAGTACCCGGTGGGGGTGCTGTCTCCAGTTTGTCCACTGTTGTTTCTAAAACCCCAATCGTCCCTCGGAGAAGTTGGATAATTTTAGCCTTCCAAATTGGCTGAACTCTCTGGTAAGGTTTTTGGGGAGGTTGAGTTACTGGCTCATCCGTCGGTTTTGACTGATTGTCTTGTGACATGGAACTTTCACCAAAAGCAGCGAATCAAAGACAAACAACGTACATTATTACTGGTGCTGCCTTCTTTTGCCTTAATGTATCACTTCATTGCTCATTGTTTCCGCTAAACTGACTATTTATTAAATTTGGTGACTTATGAAACTCAAACGCCGTCAATTTTTATTTTTAAGTAGTGTCAGCGCCATTGGTACAGGCTTTTTAAGCTGGATGTTTGCTCATCAAAATCATCAAAGTGCTGATATTAGTGATTCAACAACAGCTATAGCCGCGAACCCAGCCAAAAAAGACTTATTATTACGTTTTGTGTCTGTAGCGGATACGGGGACTGGAGCTAAGGGACAGTATGCCGTGGCTAGAGCGATGAATGCATATCACAAACAAAATCCTTATGATTTAGTCGTTTTAGCTGGAGATAACATTTACAATAACGGCGAAATTGAAAAAATTGGCGAAGTTTTTGAGCGTCCTTATCAACCTTTGCTGAAGCAAGGTGTGAAATTTCAGGCTTGTTTAGGTAATCACGATATTCGTACCGCCAATGGCGATCCACAAGTCAAGTATGCTGGCTTTAATATGAAGGGACGTTACTATACATTTCGCCGGGGAACTGTACAATTTTTTGCTTTAGATACTAACGGGAATGCTGATTGGAAAAACCAGCTACCTTGGTTAGAAAAAGAATTAAGTCTTAGTAATGCTCCTTGGAAAGTAGTGTTTGGTCATCATCCGATTTATTCATCGGGTCAGTATGGTAATAATCCAGATTTTATTAAAACTTTTACTCCCCTGTTTAAAAAATACGGCGTTCAACTTTACATCAATGGTCACGAACACAATTATGAACGCACTCGTGCTATTGATGGGACAACTTATTTAATTTGTGGCGCAGGTGCTGGTAATCGTCCTGTAGGGCGTTCTGAGTGGACAGGGTATTCTACCAGTGACTTAAGTTTCGCCTCTTATGAAGTGTATAAAGATAGAATAGAAATAAGTGCGATCGCTACTAATAATCGCGTTTTGGACAAAGGTATTATTCAATTAAAATCAGCGTAATTATTATGAAAATCAAGTGTTTGAAAATGTAATCATTCCGTGGAATCGGTGATTTGACGCTTGAGTTCGATGAAAAGAGTCCAACGGCGCTGATTGGTATTAACGGTGTGGGCAAATCTAGTATTCTTGATTGTCTTGCTATTCTTTTGTCACAGTTGATAAGGAAGATTGCATATGCAGAGTCAATAAAGACAAATATGCTATTTATAAATAATTTATCTTATCGTTCTAGTAATCGTGATGAGTACGAGAAATCTATTCCGGGAAAACCGAATATCGAAGAACGTTCCTTCAGGGAAGACGATATTACAAACGGACACAATGAGACACATAATAGGATTGAAGTTTTTCTGCAATCAACGGAAGTAAGCTGGTTTCTTACAAACTCTAGTAAAGAACGCAGCGAAGATATAAAGAAAGAAAATGAGGGGTTAAACACAGTTGCTCAAGATATTTACCGTCAGTGGAAATCAAACTCTAAGTTTAACTTGCCTTTAGCAGTTTATTACCCAGTGAAACGTTAGGTTCTTGGGATTGACATGGAGATTACAGAAACGCATTCATTGAAACAGATAGATGCTTACGATCAAGCACTAAACGGAGTACAAATTAGTTTCCATAGATTCTTTCAATGGTTTAGATCATTGGAAGATTTAGAAAATGAAGAAAGGCGGGATAATCCTGATTTTAAAACCCAGCAGCTAGAAGTAGTAAGACAATCTATTTACTCATTAATTCCAGGGTTTTCTAACTTACGGGTACGGCGTTCACCCCTGCGAATGACTGTGCGAAAACAAGGTGAAGAACTTACAGTTAATCAGCTATCTGATGGCGAGAAATGCTTGCTGGCAATGGTGGGAGATTTAGCAAGACGATTAGCGATCGCTAACCCAGGTTTAACAGAACCACTCGAAGGTGAGGGTGTTGTTTTAATTGATGAAATTGAACTCCATCTACATCCAAAATGGCAACGGGAAATTATTCCAGCTTTGACAAGAACATTCCCCAATTGTCAATTTATTGTCACCACTCATTCGCCTCAAGTAATTAGCCAAGTCAAGCCGGAAGGAATTTATATTCTAGAAAAAACAGACGAAGGTGTTGTTGCTAAAAGACCAGAAAGTTCCTTTGGGAGAGATAGTAATCGTATCTTAGAAGACCTCATGGGTGTTCCAGCACGCCCACAAGAAATTAAAGATCGTTTACATGAGTTATTTAGACTAATTGATGAAGGAAATCTTGATGGTGCTAGGCAGTTATCTCAAGAAATTGCTGACATTATTGGACAAGATGAACCAGAATTAGTAAAAGCAAGTGTATCTATTCGACGCAAAGAGATTTTGAAGCGGTGAAATATATCAAAAAAAATGAGGAGCCAGAAAGTTTTACCGTTTGGAAAAATCTAGCAAATGAGGATTGGCAACCAAGTTGGGACGACTTAAGGAAACCACAAAAAATCGATGTACATGATTCCTTGTTGCAAGAGCAAGGTTTTATATGTTGCTATTGTGGAAGGCATATTACCAAGGATATTAGCCATATTGAACATCTAAAGCCTAGAAAAACTCATCAGAACTTAGCACTGGAATAGACAAATCTGTTAGCTTCATGCCAAAGAGAAAGAGAACGTAAAGAACCTCTGCACTGTGGAAGTAAGAAAGATGAATGGTATGACGAAAATCTTATGGTTTCGCCTCTAGATATAAACTGTGCTGAGTTCTTTAGATATACAGAAGATGGACAAATTCTCTCAACACAAGTTATAGAAAAAAATCTGCGGCTGACACAACAATTGATAAGCTCGATCTGAATATTGATAAGCTAAAAAAAATGCGTAGTGATGCCATAGAAGGTATCTTGGAAGGTTTTGAAGAACTTACAGAGAATGAGCAAGAAAAATTACTCCAAGCTTTCTCTCAACCAGATGACAATGGGCAAAATCAAGAGTTTTGTGCTGCTATTGCGTATATCCTTAAGAATTATTTTTGAGTTAGTCAAGTAAGTGCGATCGCTGCACCATACTTTAGTATAATTTTTATGAAAAATTCTATGATTCTTGAGGCAGTGATGCTTCCTGTTAAACCTGGTCTAGAATCCGATTTTGAAGCTGCTTTCAAAAAAGCTTCTAAAATTATTTCCTCAATGGATGGATATTTATCCCATGAATTGCATAGATGTATAGAAGTCCAAAATAAATATTTATTACTTGTCAGATGGGAAAGTTTAGAATCTCATACTGTAAGATTTAGAAGTTCTGCTGAGTATCAAGAGTGGAAAAAACTTTTGCATCATTTTTATGAGCCATTTCCTACTGTTGAACATTTTGAAGAAATTGAAATATGAAAACAAGATCCCCGACTTTTTGGAAAAGTTGGGAATCTGTGGCTTTGTTTTCAAACTTTTTGCAACTGTGCTACTCTTGGGTCAACAATTTTTTGTCCCAAGCTGGCAAATTTAATTGCTACAGACATTTTATTACCTGTTCCAAAGACATGAGTAATTTCACCAAGACCAAAAGTTTTGTGTAATACTCTATCGCCTACTTGCCAATTCTGTGATGTGTCTTGCTTCCCGTTAGGAGTAGAGGCACTTTTGGTATAACTTTGACGACTCGCGCGTTTGGTAGATAATAATTCTTCTGGTAATTCGTCGAGAAATTGCGATCGCATCGCAGGTTCACGAGAACCATACAAACGCCGTTCACGCGCATGTGATAAAAATAACCTTTCTTGGGCGCGAGTAATTCCCACATAACACAGGCGGCGTTCTTCTTCCAAAGATGCGGGATCGCCCAGCGAACGGTAGCCAGGAAATAGCCCTTGTTCTAATCCCACTAAAAATACTACGGGAAATTCTAAACCTTTGGAAGCGTGCAAAGTCATCAAAGAAACTGCTGTCTGCCCTTCTTTTAAATTATCTAAATCGGAACTGAGGGCAGCACTACTCAGAAAATCTCGTAGTGAAACCTCTTCGTTTTCTTCTTGAAATTGCAGTGCGGCGTTGTAAAGTTCTTGAACGTTTTGTACCCGATCTGTGGCTTCATCTGTGCCTTGACTCATCAAGTCTTGAACGTAACCAGAATCTTCTAGTATTCCTTGCAAAACCTCTGTCACGGGAAGCGTACCAATCTGTGCTTGCCAACGGCTAATCATTGCGGCAAAGTTATTT
This sequence comes from Nostoc sp. 'Peltigera membranacea cyanobiont' 232, assembly GCF_002245985.1. NCBI lineage: Bacteria > Bacillati > Cyanobacteriota > Cyanophyceae > Nostocales > Nostocaceae > Nostoc > Nostoc sp. 'Peltigera membranacea cyanobiont' 232. The sequence continues at coordinate 48,750 of NZ_NOLK01000035.1, read as the reverse complement.
ACAGCTTTTGTCGCCCGTCCAGCTAATGTATTAACTGATGTTTCGTCGCTGAGTATTTCCCATAGGGTTGTCCCTAATTGTTGAGAGGCATTCATTAAAGCATCAATAGTGGTTTTGCCAATTCCCCGGCGGGGAGTATTAATAACTCGTAATAAACTGACTGTATCAGATGGGTTAGCGATCGCTCTTAAATATGCAATGACATCTTTGATTTCTTTGCGATCGTAAAACCTCATTCCCCCCACAACTGTGTAAGGAATTTGATATTTCACCAACAATTCTTCAAATGGCCGAGATTGGGCGTTTGTCCGATAAAGTATGGCAAAACTACCCCAGTCTAACTCTGGATTTTGGTTTTTTAAAGTGTTAATCTGATCGATCACAAATGCCGCTTCTGCAAGTTCTTCATCGGCTTTGTGACAAGTAATCTGCTCGCCCGGGCCCCGCGTTGGTTTCAGGATTTTATCAATCCGTTGGGTGTTATTTTCAATTAGTTCATTAGCCGCTTGCAAAATATTTTCACAAGAACGATAGTTTTCTTCCAGCTTAACCATCGTCCGAGTGTCATCATCTACCAAACCATCACCAAAGTCTTCTTGAAATCCCAGCAAGATGGTGAAATCTGCCATCCGAAAGCTGTAAATTGACTGATCTGCATCACCGACAACGAAAACTGAGCGATTTTGCCATTCCCATTCGCTCTTTTTAGTTTCGCCATTAGTCACCAATAGGTGGATCAGTTGATATTGAGTCCGATTAGTATCTTGATATTCATCTACAAGAATATGACAAAATTTGCGATGCCAATAACCCAATACTTGCTCGTTTTGCTGAAATAATCTAGTTGGCACAAGAATTAGATCGTCAAAATCGAGAGCGTTATTTTCTGCTAACTTATCTTGATATAAATTGTAAACTTGGGCAATCACCCGTCCGCGATAATTGGGCTGATCTTGCTCAAATTCTTGGGGTGATAAACCTTGGTTTTTAGCGTTACTAATAGCGTAGCGGACAGAACGAGCGTCAAACTTCTTATCGTCTAAATTTAATTGTTTATTGACGATTTCTTTAATCAGAGTCATCACATCTGATTCATCAAAGATAGAGAAATTGCGATTCCAACGTCGTCCTTTTTCGTCTACATATTTTTCAATATCAAAGCGGAGAATGCGAGAAAATAGACTGTGGAAAGTGCCACACCACAAATTTTTGATCGTGTCCTTGTAAACTTGCGATCGCAGTAGTGTTTGTTGGTATTCTGTCAACAAATCAAAACGTTGACCGTGTTGTTTCATGGCCAGTTGTTCCGCAAACAGCCGTTGAACCCGTTCTTTCATTTCCCGCGCGGCTTTGTTGGTAAAAGTAACCGCCAGGATGTTTTCTGGATCGACACGGTGTTTGAGAATCAGATTCGCAATGCGATAAGTCAGCGCTCGTGTTTTACCGGAACCTGCGCCAGCAACAACTAGCAACGGGCCGCAGTAGTGTTCGACGGCTTGACGTTGACTAGGGTTAAGGTGACTGAGAAAGTCGATGGTTGTTGTCATGGATGTGAAAAAGCGATGTCTACGACGGGCTATGACGCTCGAATACTCGCTATCGGCGTCGCCTGGTGTCACATCAACAGAGAGTCGCTATTGCCCAGGTTACAATATCCTAACGAAACTTGGTCAATAAAGATTGTGTGGCAATATTCTTAACCAGAATGGTACTCTACCATGATTTATGTAGAAGCAAGAAAAAGCTATGTTGTCAGTTAAAGGCACATTCCAAAACGGTGTGGTTCGTCCCAATGAACCAATTGAAGGGCATGAGGGGCAGTCAGTTATAATCGTGTTTGTCGAAGAAAACTAGACATCTCAACCAGCAATCCCAGAAGACTCAGATTGGCATAAGCTGAGGCAGTTGATTAAAAATTGTGCAGTTGATCCAGACATTGGCGACTTGGCGCACCAGCACGATCGTCATCTCTATGGAATGCCAAAGCGAGAATCATAATTTTGACGAAGACGAAAGTTTTTGTAGACACAGCTGCCTGGATTGCCCTTCTTAATGTTAGAGATAATCTTTATCATCAGGCAAATGAGGTAATGGATAGACTTCTGCGCTGAGAAACGCCTTTTTTAATTTTTAGGTAAATAGACCACATTTTAGGGGCAATTCATGAATTGCCCCTAAAATACGTTAATTTTTTCTACGCTAAATAGGTCGATCGCCAGTTCTTCTGACACTTTCTGTCGTAAGATCAGCGACGGGGAATCCAACATAAAAAAATGTTGGTCAAGCCCTCACTTTTTCTGTTCTTAGCCCAACTTAATACCTAAACAATAAGTATTGTCACCAATAGGACGATTCACTCCTTGAGTACCCCAATTGACATGGGGTAGCGATACACAATACATGACGATTCAACACGTTAAATTTTTAAAGATGAAAAATTTCTTTAATTTCAGGTTTAACCAATACAAGGAGAGGTGGATATGGATCTGAGCTTAATTGTATCCAATATTTTGAATCCGCCAATCCTGTTTTTCTTTTTAGGCATGACTGCTGTTTTTGTCAAGTCCGATCTAGAAATTCCTGCACCAATACCCAAACTCTTTTCGTTGTATCTGCTGTTTGCCATTGGTTTTAAAGGAGGTGTAGAACTAATCAAAAGCGGTGTAACTCAGGAAGTAGTTCTAACACTCGCGGCAGCAATGATGATGGCTTGTGTTGTGCCAATTTACACCTTTTTTATCCTGAAGTGGAAATTGGATACTTACGATGCGGCGGCGATCGCCGCAACCTACGGCTCTATCAGTGCCGTCACCTTCATCACAGCTAGCGCTTTTTTAACTGAGCTTGGCATCACTTTTGATGGTTACATGGTGGCAGCCCTTGCCCTGATGGAATCTCCAGCGATTATAGTTGGTCTAATTTTGGTGAATATATTCACCGCCGATGGAAAGCGAGAGTTTTCGTGGCCGGAAGTTTTGCAAGAAGCATTTCTTAATAGTTCAGTTTTTCTATTAGTCGGTAGTCTATTAATAGGTGTTTTGACAGGAGAACGCGGTGGGAAAGTATTAGAACCCTTTACTCAAGGGCTATTTTATGGTGTTCTCACCTTCTTTTTACTTGACATGGGATTGGTCGCTGCGAGAAGAATTAAAGACTTGCAAAAAACCGGAGTTTTCCTGATTTTATTTGCCATACTAATTCCAATACTCAATGCAGGTATTGGGTTAGCGATCGCTAAATTCATTGGTATGCCTCGCGGAGATTCGCTGTTGTTCGCTGTATTGTGTGCCAGCGCTTCTTACATTGCTGTCCCCGCAGCCATGCGGATGACTGTTCCAGAAGCAAATCCCAGCCTGTATGTTTCTACCGCTCTAGCGGTGACATTTCCGTTCAATATTATTGTGGGAATTCCGTTATATCTCTACGGAATTAACCTATTTTGGAGCTAATAATATGCACGTAGTTAAAAAGATAGAAATTATTGCCAACTCCTTTGAGCTTGCCAAAATTTTAGATCGTTTAGACAAGTCGGGTGTACATAACCATGCCGTAATCCGAAATGTTGCTGGCAAAGGATTACGAGGAACGACAGAAGATTTAGACATGACCATGCTTGATAATGTTTACATCCTCGCGTTTTGTATGCCAGAAGAACTCAAGCGTGTTGTAGAAAATATCAAACCACTTCTCAACAAGTTCGGAGGTACTTGCTACGTTTCGGATGTGATGGAAATTCGCTCTGTCAGATGTGTTGCCTCAATGTAAAAAATTATAAATCAGATGAAGCATTTCATGGAACGTCGTGACTTTTTGAAATTGGGAATCACCGGGGCATTTGGAATAGCAGTAACTACCAGCGATTTACTCTGGCAGGTTAAACAGGCCAAAGCTGCCGAAATACCCTCAACTTCCCCTGAATCGCTTACTCCCGATGCCGCATTGCGAAAGCTGATGGAGGGAAATCAGCGATTTATTCAGCATCACCCCCAATACCCCGATCAATCTGCGCTGCGCTTGAAGGAAGTTGCTCAAGCTCAACATCCATTTGCAACTATTCTTAGTTGTGCTGATTCACGAGTCCCCGCAGAAATTGTTTTCGATCAAGGCATCGGAGACATCTTTGATGTTCGGATTGCTGGAAATATTGCCACACATGAAGCGATCGGCAGTATTGAATATGCCGTTGTCTTGTTAGGTTCTCCACTGCTGATGGTGATGGGACATGAGCGTTGTGGGGCTGTAACCGCAGCTGTCCAAAAGGAATCGTTACTTGGTGATATTAGTACTTTTGTGAAGGCAATTAAGCCAGCCCTGAAAAAGGTCAAGGATCAGCCAGGTGACGCAGTTGAAAATGCTGTGGTGGCAAATGTGAAATATCAAATTGAACGGTTGCAGAAATCAAAGCTTTTAACTGAGCAGGTGCGATCGGGCAAGTTAAAAATTGTCGGGGGTCGTTACGATTTAGATACAGGAGAAATAAGTATAATTGCTTAATTTGATATTTGAGTTCTGAGTGAGGAATCTCACCTCTTTAACTTAGAACGGGCTAAACCTTAGCTATCCGCTAACGGAACTGTTCTACCAAATGCCTATTAAACAACTCGTAATGACGCTACGAATTACCTTAGCGTAGCATTAGCAAGTCCGCAAGCGTCATTACGAATTACGAATTATATTTAATCCTGCACAGTCATTGGCAGACGAATAGTGAAAGTAGAGCCAATTCCTGGCTGACTTTTGACAATAATCTCACCACCCATCATCTGGCAAAAGTGGCGGCTAATTGCTAACCCCAGTCCCGTACCTCCATACTTTTTCGTAGTCGAAGTATCCCCTTGTGTAAAAGGTTGAAATAATTGCTGCTGTTGATGATTAGACATACCTATACCTGTGTCGGTAACGGTAAAAGTAATCATCCCCAAAGGAGCATCCAGTCGGACTTCATCCTTTTCTCTATTGACTGTCAGCATCACCTTGCCGTTTGTAGTGAACTTACTGGCGTTGCTCAACAAGTTTAACAACACTTGGCGCATCCTAGTTTGATCGGCATACATGGTGCCAAGTTGCTCATCAAAATGCACTTCTAAAACATTGGCATTTTTTTCTATAGCTGGTTTGACTGTGAGGACTACGTTATGAATCAGATTTGCAATCTCGAATGTCTCTGGATAGAGCGTCATTTTCCCGGCTTCAATTTTTGACAAGTCGAGAATTTCGTTAATCAAGTGTAGTAAATGCTTACCAGCAGCGTTAATTGTTTCTAAGTCTGTGATAAAGTCTGCCGATAAACCAAGATCGGTAGCGTCGTCTTCTAGTAGTTGGCTTAAGCCAATGACAGCATTTAACGGTGTGCGTAATTCGTGGCTGACATTGGCCAAAAATACGCTTTTTGCCTTGCTAGCAGCTTCAGCTAGTTCTTTAGCTTGTTGTAGTTCTTTGGTTCGCTCAGATACTCGCTCAATTAGACGATTTAGAGATTTGGCGAGTAGGCCAATTTCATCTTCAGTGGTGACGGGCGCTCGCAAATCAAAATTATGTTTCCTTGCAACTTGTTCAGCTACTTGGGTGACAATGATAACTGGTTCAGCGATCGCTCGACTGGTACGCCAAGCTACAATGGCTGCGATCGCCACCGAAACCAGCATACTCAAAATCACGATGAACCGCTCAACTACTTTTGCCTCCTCAACTGCTTTTTGCCTTTCTTGCTCTTGAATTTCGGCAGTTTGCAGGATATTAGTCAAGCTTTCAGAAAGCTGGTCTAGCCGCATGGCTGTTTCACCACGCATAATTATCAATAACTGCGATCGGGCAGAAGAAATCTGCTGAGACTGCACTTTTTGAGAGTCAATTTTCTTTAAAACGACATCAATTTGGTCAACGTAGGCTTTTAAATTATTCTTGTAATCCAGTAATAGCGTCTGTAAAGTCGAACTTGTTGCTGCTAGTCTTTTAGGTTTACTGTCGATAAATCCAGAAATTTTTGACTCTAATTGTTGGGCTTTTTCGACATTCTTCAGAAAATCGGCTTTTTTGCTTTGTAGTTGTTGTGAATTTTCTAGTACAGCAACTAGATTAGAGCTATGTAATTGTGCCCCGACTACTGCATCTTTATAATTACTCAGTAGTTGTCCTTGTTCGTAAGCTTGATTGAATTGCCTCACTTCCCTTCCCCGGTAGTAGTTGGCAATCACTAACCCAGTTAGTGAACCAAAAAAGCCAATTCCAATAGCTACAAAGTACCCATAACCAATTTTTTGATGGATACGCCAAGAACTGGCTTTTAGCTTCCCTCGTGAGGGAAATTCTATAGTCGGTAGTTCGTCTGTCGATGGCTCTTCGGCTGACACTTTTTTGCTTTCTGAACTGCTGTCGATAGGGGTTGGCTTTTGAGTTGGCATTTCCCAAACCTCCTTGCCTTCCCGCAAAAATTACCAAATCAGTTTAATTGGTGATTAACATTTACATTATCTTTCTTTTGAGCAATAGAAAATTATTGCTTATTAGATAATTAGCATAACCTCATATACTATGAGTTGTTTTGATAGCATTAGTGCTAAGTATAATTACTGTCTGCAAGCAGAATTCACTTGTTTCAGAAGCAACGAATAATTTCCTACACTAAAGACTTGCCTCAGACTGTCTTCTATTTACCACAATACTTTTCTTGATATCCAGTTGATAGCAATGAGTTTTTGCCATCAGCTACGCCACTAGTCTACCTTACTGCTTCCTAATAAAATTAATACAATCAGGAAAAAAACAAAAGGTTTGATAATGGGGCATGGGGCATTGGTTATTTCTCCCTCATCTCCAATCCCCAGGTACGCATATCACAAAATAGGTTGAAAGTCTAGTCTATGTGAACACACAAAAATTTTTATTACGGATTAATATCAATACGAATGCGTTAATTGACGAACCCGGCTTAAGATAGCTTTAATATTGGCTAAAATCGGCTTTTAGGCTTATATAAATGAGAGGTGGGCTGATTTTTGCCTGATTTGTACTGAGATTTAGTACGATTATGAGTAAATGACACGGAATGGGATAATCACAACCAGAGGATTCCAGTTGATTCAGAAAAGAACTCAGAAGTCCGATTATAATACATCCTGCTGCCTTCTGAATTCTATTCTCCTACTGATTGTCTACCTTGTAGTTGATGCAGTAGATATTAGGCGGCAATTATAGTTATAGGACACTAAAACCCTTTTGTGCCCTTTACCCAATTGTACTGATGCACTTGTGCATTACCTAATCAACAGCCTTTTGGTTGTAATTATCCAGATTAGAAAAACTCAACTGTCAAATTAATGGGAGTGAAAATGCCAGAACCAGAATTTACCGAAACCGCATCCAAAGATACTACAGTGGCAGAGATCAACACCCAAACGGGAACCATCACCAAACTTCAGCCTCCCGCACAGTCTCAAGATGAATGGCTAAAATACGGGGAGCAAATTTCTACCTTTTTAGCAACATTGCCAGACTATCTCGGAAGCTTCTTTAATCAATATAAGCAACCCCTGGTAACAGTTGGTTTAATTGTGGGATCAATTGTTGGAGTTAAAGTACTCTTGGCAATATTAGATGCTTTGAATGATATTCCCTTAGTAGCGCCTACTTTTGAGTTGATTGGTATTGGTTACTCTGCCTGGTTTGTTTACCGCTATTTACTCAAAGCCTCAACCAGGAAAGAGTTAACTAGTGAAATCACCACTCTTAAATCACAAGTGGTTGGTAAACAAATTCCAGAAGCTTAATATCTAATTATCGCTTCTCTATGAGACATACTCCTGTGTAAGAGTACGCTCTAATTCCAAATCATAGAAGGATGAACGCCGGAAATCGGCGTTCATCTTTCTGTTAAAATTCCGTACAAAGTTGATTAACAATTCGTAATTCGCAATTTATGGATGGGGATTTTAGCCTGACCCATAACGCTACTATCCCTAGAGGTAGCTTACTGTGATTCTTAGGGACTTCCAAAAAATAAAATATACAGTAGGGTGTGTTAGGCGAAAGCCGTAACGCACCGAGATATCTGGCGGTGCGTTACGCTGTCGCTAACGCACCCTACAAAATTGGATATTTTTTTAATTGGAAGTCCCTTAGTTGAATTACGAATTACGTTAGCGACACGAGAAAGAGAGTCCGCATACTCCTATAAAGAAGCAAGCTAGCAAGAGCATCTCGTAGAGAGCGTCATTACGAATTACGAATTATCATTGAGGCGAGCTTCCTGGAGATAATTTAACCTTTGGAGTGGGCGAAATTTCTGGAGACGCGCTGGGTGATGCCTGCGGGGGGCTACCCCTACGCACTATACTTGGAGATGAAATTGCCTCTAGTTTGCCCCGTTTTACTAAAGCTTGATGAATCATCGCGGCTACTTCAGCCCGACTAGCTACTTTGTTGGGAGCAAGAATTTGTGGATTTGGATAGTTAACTACCAAACCATTGGTTGTAGCAGCAGCTATTTTGCCAATAGCATAAGGTGGAATATCTTTAGCATCTTTATAGACACTTAAAACCTGATTTGGGGAAGTGGGTGCTTTCAAATTTAACCCACTAACAAGGGCAACCAAAACTTGCACTCGTGAAATATTTTCTTGTGGTTTGAAGGTTTTTTTCGGGTAGCCTGTAAGAAATCCGCCACTGATGGCTCGGTCAATTGCTTGAGTTGCCCAGAATTTTGTTGGTACATCTTGAAATGCGATCGCAGTCTTAGACGGTTCTTGGTCAAAAGCTTTTTGCACTATAGCAGCAAATTCGGCACGGTTTACAGGCTGATTTGGTCTAAAAGAATAATCAGGAAACCCCTTGAGAATACTACGAGAAGAAAGAACGTCTATAAAACGCCGACCCCAAAAGTTAGTCGGCACATCGTTAAATGCAATTGGCGGTGGAATAATAGATTTTTGTTTTGCCGGAGTTACTAAAGGCAATGCTGATGATTTAATTGATGACTCAAGTCCTGCTGAAGGGGATACAGGTGCCTGTATTTGTGGGGGTTGAGTTGGGATTACCAGAATAGATGGTAACACTGCGCGGTCAGGAGTGGCGCTGTTAGTTGGGAATGAAGGTGTAGTGGGTTGAACAACAGCCTCCGGTGGAGAATATGGCAAAATGTTGTTGGGGACTACATTTGGTTTTACCTTGGTAGCAGGAGAAGGCAATAGTTGATTTGGTTGAACGCTAGGCGACGGAGTGGAAGAAGCCGACAGCAGCCCGTTGAAGTTCCAGCTAGAATCTCTACGGGACAATGACCAAAAAAGAATCGCTCCGATGGTGGTGAAGGCAACCAGAATGGCTATAAACTCATCAAAGCCAAGAGTAGTTCTTTGGGATGACTCCGGTTCGGAAGGAGGTCTATTTGTCATCGTGATTACCCTGATAGCTGTAAAATTTGTATCTAAACAAATTAAGCCATAGATGACTCTTTTACACCAGCCCTTTTTAATTCGTAATTCGTAGTCAGATATCAGATTTCTGGTTCAATGCCGAGCGATCGCAGTTGGGCAGTTAGCCCGCATTTCTCACAAGCTTGAGGGAAGGGGCAGAGGAGCAGAGGAGCAGAGGGGCAGAGGGGAAAGAACTTGGTATTTGAACTCTCCTCTGCTCCTCTGCTCCCCTGCTCCCCTGCACAAGCACAGGCTTTGAGAGATGTGGTGAGAAATCCGGGTTAGGCGATCGGCTCTTTGGCGTTCCTGTTTTGCCTTTTGGGATTCCTGTTCGGCTCTTTCATCGCCACTCAACAACAAATTACCTTGTAAATCCCACCAACGCAGCCAGAGTAATTCCACATTCTGATAAACTCCCTGCCATAGACCTAATTCAACACCCAAAGGAACGATGGGATAATGTCCTCGTTCATTTGCTGGTAAACGATTTTCACCCTGACAGACCACTAGTTTTATTAGATACTTAAACCGAAACCAGATTTCCAGGGTGGCAGAATGTAAAATATTAACTTATTGTTTACCCAATTCTTTGTAAAAATCAGGGTGTCTAGTGTCAGAAGAATTCAGTAGCCAAATCTCACCGCCATTTTTGTCTCTTGGTAGCGATCGCGAACTCGATTTAGATTCAACCCTCCAAGAACTACCAATGTATAACTTCCCAGTGGAAATTAATCACACTGGGATGGAAGTGGCTAGTTTTTTAGAAAAATACCCCCTACTACCAGGAATAATTTTGGTAGAACAGGGAAAGTTCATTGGGATGATTTCGCGGCGGCGACTGCTGGAATTTTTGATTCGCCCATTCGGACAAGAGTTATTTGTCCAGCAACCATTAGGCGTTCTCTACAGCTATGCGCGGATACCGATGTTGCTGCTTGCTGACACAACAGCGATTTCAACTGCGATGCAACTTAGTTTAAAGCGATCGCCTGAATTATTAGCCGAACCAATTGTAGTAGAAACAGAATCTGGTGCTTATAGATTGTTAGATGTCCAAGAATTGAATATTATTTCTTGGCAAATTCGAGGAATGGACAATTTGGTGCGGTATGAACGCAGCCAAGCCCAAATGATTCAAAATGATAAAATGGCAAATTTGGGACGTTTGGTAGACGGCGTAGCGCACGAAATTTTAGACCCAGTGGGTTTTATTTGGGGTAACATAACTTATGTTTCAAACTACAGTCAAGATTTACTCAAGCTAATAGCAGCTTATGAAAAAGAGTTCCCATCAACTTCTCAGGTAATTAATCAGGTTAAAGAAGAGATTGAATTTGATTTTTTAGAACAAGATTTGTCGCGATCGCTTGCTAGTATCCGCACTGGAGCAGAAAGATTAAAAAAGCTTGTCACTAGTTTACAAAACTTCTGTCATATCGATGAGCTTTATCCTAAACCAGTAGATTTACACGCTTGTATAGATAGTATTATTTTATTAATTAATAGTCGTCTTCAAGGAGAAATTGAGATTGTCAAATACTATGGTCAATTGCCTCCAATGTATTGCTTTATGGGGCAGTTAAACCAGGTTTTAATGAATATTTTCAGTGAAGTTGTAGATACTTTACTCAATGAAGCAGTGCGACAGCAGTTGCATATAGAAGATACAAAAACTGTTCAAAAACCTCGAATTGAGATTACTACAGAAGTTATTTCACAAGAAGCAAGCAACCCAAATGCACCAGATTCTCGTTGGGTCTTAATTCGCATTGCTGACAATGGCCCTGGAATGTCTCAAGAATTGCAACAGCAAATTATGGAGTCTTTTTCTCTGGAAACAAAGAATAGTAAAAATACTAGTTTAGCAGTAAGTTATCGAATTATCACCGTGAAACATGGTGGTAAATTAAATTTCCATTCACAGATTGGTATAGGGACAAAATTTGAAATTTTATTACCTTTGCTGTAGCAGTATGTATTTATTAAAATAACTCACATATTAATAATTTTTTCCTATAACCGATTGCTTAAACACTGATTTAAAAATCAGCATGAAATCGTGTTTAAATTATTATTTTATAAGTTTAAGAGACAAACACTTAAATAGTATTTAAGGTTTCCCACTCATCCAAATAAACTTTAAATTCTCTATTAACTTCTTCCATAAGCAACTTTTCTGTTTCAAAATAGCCAATTTCAGTAATTTCTCCAGCGTGTGATACATCGAAACGGTAAAAGCCAGAATCAGTTGTATATTGCACAATTCTAATTTCTTTAGGTGGATCTAGGTCTTTTTCTATCCCATCTATACATATACGTCGATATATAGCTCCGGTAGATTTATGGTTTTGATTTAAGAAAACACGATACTTGAGTACAGGAAACCGTTGCTTAAATAATTCAAGGAGTTCAAAGAATACATCACATGCTTTTGCTTCGTCTCCAACTTCTCGGAGAATGATATTTTTCCATCCTGCTGTTGATTCGTACCATTTATAATATCGAGCTACCCAGTCGTGGAACTGACTAAAGGGAGGATTCTCTTCTTCAATTAAGATCCCATTTTCCTCCATAGCAAAAAAATAGCCACCAATAAAGCCACTTAATGCAGTTAAGGAACGCTGTCCTAAAAACATTTGTGGTCTTGGTCTCATCATTTCTAAAATCTCATAAAGATTTTTCATTTATACTGCCATTTAGAAAACAATATACTTTATTTAGTGATATTTTACCCTGCAATATACCCCCAGCCCCACCCTTAAAAAAGCAGGGCTGTTTCATTCCCTCACCTGAGTTCTTTATTATTAAAATACCGTTTTTAGCAAACTTTCGCCACGTTGATAAATTTCACGTGCGTAATCAGTCCAAGCACCTTGTCCCCAATAACGAAAACAACTGGTTTGCAGCAAAAGGTTATGTAGAAGAACGTTACGGTAGTGAGATTGTCTCGTAACAGGTTCTGCTGAATCAATTTGCTGTAATGGCTCAAATTTTTTATGGAATAAACTGCTTAATTGATACATGGGAGATAATACATTTTCATATCCTTTTACCCAACTGATATGATTTGTCCATGAGGCTCCATCCAGATGAAAATTAGAGTTTGTTTGCTTTAATTCTTGAATCGCATTCTCTACAGCTTCCGGTTGGCAATTGTCTGCTGAAACTCGCTCCCAAATCTGATGTTGTCCCACTGGCTGACAAGCTGGATAGTCTTCAGGTTTGCATCCATCAGCTTCTATTAATTCTAAATATTCTGTACCGCACATCCCAACTACACCTGATTTTCCTCCGCCGTTATTAACCATATCCCACCAAGCTTGTTTAAAAGCGCTAGGAAATTCATTCATCATCACGCCACCATTTTCACCATCGCCAATTTGGCTAACGATTGGTGGCACAAAGACACTCCCAATTTGTTGTTTGGATAAGGTTTTCGCTTCATAATAAGGCTGCATTTGTGCAACTAATTTAGTATCCGAACCTTGGGTTTTAATTAAAGCTGTGATACTAATTGTTTCGCCTTGAGAATTACGGGCAATTAGACGATGTGGTAAATGTTTGTGGGTAAGAGATTGACCATTAATTGTTTCTACAGAATGTTCTTGAACGAGTAACCAACGATATCCACATTCTTTCAGCGCTTTCACAAATTCAAAGAGAGCATCAGGGTGATTTGGTAGGTGCATTTCTGGGGGCGAAAATCCTTTGACTCGCGCTAGTGCTTCCCAGCCAAAAATTGCCGCAAAGTGATGTTGCCATGCAATGATATGCAATTTAATATCTGCTATGGGTGTGGAAGGAATAACTGCATGGCCCCACATTGTACCTAGCCACTCTACATAAGGTTGGTAGGTGCGATCGCAAGTAATCCGTTTGAGACTATCGAGAACATCACCGCGGCCCATTTGCCGCAGTCCCCATAAAAGATTACCTGAGTAATCCAACATCACACGGGGATTGCAACCTTGATTTACAAGTTCGGGGATCAAGTCTCCCATCCGGCTGTAACAATATGCAAACGGATCTGCATTATGGTTATCCCCCTCGTTGGGATGTTCAAACATATATTGCAGATTGCTGATGAGTGTGCCGCCATTCCCAGCAGGTATAGTTGGCTGGTGCATGTGTAAGGCGATCGCAAATACAGCATTTACATCTTCTAAGCGGATATTCGTTGTTGGTAAAAATACTGCTCGATCGTGGTTAACTACAGAGAGAACCTCTGTTTCCCAACCAGAAATATTCGGTAAGCCATCAATGATTTCGGGCAAAGGAGTCAGGGTTGTGGGGAAGGAAAGCATTTCTGATTGCTCCGAAACAAGGTATGTTTAATTATGCGATCGCACAGCAATTTCTGATCTGCAACTTTATGTATTGATGCAAACTGCGCGATCGCTCTTGCCCGGATTTCTCACCACACCTCTCAAAGCCCGTGCTTGTGCAGGGGAGCAGGGGAGCAGGGGAGCAGGGGAGAGAACAAAAATACCAAGTTCTTTCCCCTCTGCCCCTCTGCCCCTCTGCTCTATCAAACGCCTGAAGCTTGTGAGAAATGCGGGTCTTGGCGTTTTCCCTTCTCTACGAGACGCTACGCGAAGGGATAAGTTTTTGAATAAGCCGTTGTCTGCTTGGTGCTGGCGGTGTTGCTATTCGCAAAATTAGCTCTAATAACCAAGGGGCGAGACGTTGACACAACACTGCTAAATGACTTTGCCATCCGACTAAAATTTCTGGCGAATCATTTTGCATCCCAGTGACGAGTGCTTTAGCCACTTGCTGGGGAGTCATGGGGATCGCCCAGCGAAATAATTTTAAGTCGCGCACCATGTCTGTGTCTGTGAGGGAAGGCAGTAATGCAATGACTCGGATATTGTGTTCAGCTAGTTCCTGGCGCAAAGCTTGGGTAAATCCTAAGATGGCAAACTTGGTTGCTGAGTAAGTCGCCATCGTTGGTGCTGCAACTTTCCCCATCAGGCTCGATACATTGACAATTGTCCCTTGTCTTTGGCTGGCCATGCGTCGAGCGATCAGACTAGTGAGGTTGTACATTCCTAACAAGTTCACAGAGATTTCTTCTTGAACTTGGGGCATTTTAGATTGCAAAAATGAGCTTTGGTATGCGACTCCTGCACAATTAACTAGCAGGTGAATCTGTCCGTAATTGCGCCACAGTTGGGCAACAGCGATATTCACTTCTATTGTCTGCGTCAAATCTAAGGCTACGATCGCAGTTTCTGTACCCATAGCCTCGATTTCGTTGGCTACCTCCAATAACTTGCGGCGATCGCGTGCTATTAATATCAGTCGCTTGATGCCTTGTTGCGCTAGTTCTAGGGCGATCGCTCGTCCAATCCCACGCGAAGCCCCTGTAATTAGGGCAACTTTACCTTGAATCTTCATTGGTTTTATTCTCCAAAATCTAAGCCTTACTAACCTCTTCGTTATTGCCGATACACACAATCGAGAGCTACTCGCTTGTCGGCACAAAGTAAGACAAATAATCAATTGCAATTAAAATCAAACTGAAACTAATAGCAACGAGATATATTCTTGGTTAATCTGCAATCCCTCATAATTGTCTATACGAGGCAGAATTTTCTCGTTTTTAACCCGTCAAAGCCTAACACACTTGGCTGAATCGGTATAGCTCATAGATTTTATTTCTCCTAGGTCAGAGCGTTCATCAGCATCGTTGTCATACACACGTTAGCAATTAAATCAAGGTAATGCAATATTCTTTAATAAGAATTTCTTAATACTTCTTAACGACAAGCATATATATATAAAAGATTTTATTAAATAAGTTTTTATAAATCCCTCAGTACAAATATCTCACTTTCCTGACAAATAGCCATGTTTTGGGCAATTGTTATATCTAATTCATCTATTAGGAACAAAAAAGACATATAGCCTTTTAGTTTATGGTTGCAATAGCTAGAGTTACTAAATAACTGACAGATTTCTATCAGCATATTTACTGATTGATTTAAAATAGAGGTTTCTGACCTCTTATTTTTTTAAATAATAAAAGAGGGCTATCGGATCATCTTTAATGCAAATTACAACAACGTTTTATCTGCTTAAACTTTAGTGTAAATAGTAATTTGTTTGGGTTTAGCTTTGAGTTTATCAAAGGAATGTTTGAGACTTATCCATCGCAAAATTAAATCATTCCTAAATAGCAAGATCCCCAACTTCTCTAAGAAGTTGGGGATCTTGTTGTAAGTTCTAATAATTTCTAATATTCTGCCTTCTGCCGCACTGCGTATATTTACGCAATTTGTAACGATCGCTCCACAGTTAACATGAGTTGCAATACTGCTCGGTTAAGCATTTTTAACTCGGAATCGGGTTTGGGGAAAAGGGTAAAGGGTAAGGGTTAAAGGTTTTTTCTTTCCCTTTTCCCTTTCCCCTTTTCCCCTTAACCGAGAAGTATTGACATGAGTTGGATCAACCTCTCTACGACTTGAACTAAAGTTCAAATTTCTCTCCAACTCGAAGCGGGAAGGTTTTGCGTAGTAAAGCCAGGGAGAGGTCTTTTGATGCTGGGCTGATAACTAACGTGGAGTAGGGGTAAGTTGAGGATTTGGTAGTTTTACTGACTGGGGAATTGATTCACTCCAGATTTGATTAAATTGAGCTACCGATAACGACTGTAAAAGACTGAGATTAAGCGGCTCCTTGCTGATAAATTTGGCATAAGATGGCTGCAAATAAGAACGGTATTCCGAGCGGTTGAGGAGATGGGTTTCCATAAAAGCGACGCTGAGGGCGTTGAGATAGGAATAAACAGGAGCGCGATCGGGGCCCAGCAAAGCAGGTGGTACAGGTAAAACATCATTTTCAGAAGTAGGTTCGGCGATCGCTGAAAAGTGGGTGGCGTTTTCAATCAAAGCCAGGTACTTATTGGGATCGGAAAGCCAGGTGAAGGGGCGAATTTGCTCGAATACAGGCGGGGCGAAAATATCTTGACTACCTGCTACCAGCATTATAGGTATTTTAATTTGACTCACACCGGCCTCACCCAAAATAGAGCTATCAATCGGGTTAATCGCCATGATTACCTTAATGCGATCGTCTTGGAGTTCATAATTCGTTGCGGATAACTCAGTTGCTTGACACTGCAAAACAAGCGACAAATTAAAAGATGAATTATTGGGATTACAATCTTGGCGCAGTTGCTCAAAGTTAATCTTTGCCCCTGCGAGAGTCAAAACAGTATAACCGCCAAAAGAATGACCAATCGCCCCAATTTGCTGAAAATTGAGTTTTCCTTGGAGGGTGGGATCGGTTTTATCTCGACGTTCGAGTTCATTGAGGAGATACTTGACATCCATTGGTCGGTTGATAAATTCTGTTCCATCTGGTGGCCCTGCCAAACCCGCAAAATATTGTTGAATGCGTTGGGCATTACTACCAGGATGTTCTAGTACAGCAACAGCAAAACCATAGGATGCTAGATGTTCAGCCAGGTAGACAAAGGTAGAGCGGTCTGAGGCGAGACCATGAGAAATGACAATTAGAGGAAAGGGAGGAGACAGAGAATTTTTATCTGTTGGTTCTGAGTTTTGAGTTGTAGGTAAATAGATATCCACCGGTAGACGGCGATTGCGAGAAATGTCATTTAGATCCAGGCTTTTTTTCTGCCAACGGAATTTTCCTGGCGATCGCAAATCTGCTTGTTTTGAGAAGTCAACGGTTGAATTGGCTGCTTCGGCGATCGCTTCTTTTTGAAGAGAGGCAAAAACTTCATCCTTTTTCTTGATCAATTGTGACAAGTCATCAACTATCCTTAACCCCTCTGTAAAATTCACTCGGATAGTATTGCTGGGAAATTTCCGCAGCAAATTCACAACCGTTAAACCCTCTTTATCATCAGCAGCAGCCAAAATCAAAGAGGCACGGATGGCATAGAAGCCATTTTTTCGAGACTCAGTGAGGAGTAATTTTCCTAGTTGTTGCACCAGCAGCTCGCCTGTAGGTGAGTAAGTCACCTGAGACACCAAAGTCGGAGAGACATTGAACCGTTGCTGGAGTAGATCCCGCAGTTGAGCGAGTTGTTCGGGGGTAGCACGGCTAGCATAAAATGAAAAATCTTGATCGATTTTGCCAACTTTGGCAAAAGTTTCCAGCGAGTCCACAGACAAGGAGAATTCGCCGAAGGGAGGGTAATAAAAACTAATGCGTTCAGCTCCCAATCCGGGAGTAGCAGTCAAAAACGTAGATAGCAAACCTAAACCCAGGTATCTCAAAAATTTTTTCATTAGAAAAACCTACTGTCCAATAACCGGCACTGAACTAAATTTCGGGATGCTAGGGGCACACAGACGCGATCCTCTACTTTGCCTATTGTCCTAAGTTATCAAAACATATCGGTAGCAAATTTTTCAGCCAAATAGCATCAGTAGCGCGATAATAGATATAGAGATCAATATATGTTATATGTCCTTAGCCTCCTCTGCCTGTTGTGTTGTCGTCCTCAACCAACAACAAGAGCAAAATCAAAATATCTGCTACCAAAACCATTGCCAGGATGTCCCAGTTAAGCACTGTAAGACGATGGTTAAAAGTTGCACTGTAGTTGAAAATGGTCGGGTTGTGGTTAAACCCTTACAATCACCACTCAATCAGACTTCCGAGTAACTTTCAGGCATTTCAACTCTTTTCATCTAAAGGTAAAACATCGTGGAAGCGGTTGTAATCAATGTATCGATGTCCATCGGGTGTGTGGTGGAAGATATCGGCAAATTGATTGTTCCACAAAATATCATTAGCACCATAAGTATGACGGGCATGGACGAGCTGTGCAACCGTTTCATCAAGGCCACTCAAAGAGACGATCAGAATAGTATTTGTCTGGGTTAAAGATTCTGGTGTCATCCCATATAGAGGACTAAACTCATCAATGACATGCATCACTGACCAGCTTAACGTGAAGCTAGGTGTTTGGTTCGTTAGCAGTTTGAGATCGTGGAACCGACGCATGAACTGCCCTTCTAGGGTTATTTCGTCGCGCATTAAGTAGACTCGCATCTGCGCCTCCAGAATTATATTGCGACGCTTATTAGCGCTGCGAAATATGAGAGTCGGCATCCCATTATGAGGTGTAATTACTGCAACACGGCTAAAAACCACACGGGCTGTGGGTCGGGAGAATCGAGCAAACGCTAGTCCTGTCATCACAGCAATTCCAATCAAACCGATCATTGCTTCAATGGTGACAATAATGTTGGCGTAAGTTGTTTTAGGATACATTGCCCCATAGCCGATGGATGCTAGGGTTTGCACGCTAAAGAAAAAGACATCTAAAAAAGAGCCAGGTCGGGCGTTGGCAATACAATCTCCTCCGATTAAGTAAGCTATGGCAAATAGAGCATTAATAGTTAGATAGAAAGTACAAATCAGGAGCAGAAAGCCAATCCAGGGAATCGTTAACAGCAAATGGTAGGGATCGCGCCAGTAGGAATGCCATACACCCATACCCATAATCTCAAATTTTCCATCTCGAACTTGAATCTGAATAGGTGGGATCGGGCGCTGTCGTTTCTTCGGTGAAAGTGTCTTCAGTCGAAATTTCATTGCAAGTAGCCAAAAAAACGGCAACTGCTTAGTATTGTAAATTAAGTTGCTTTGGAGACATTCACGCGCAAGAGAGCGGAAATTTTAACAATGATTTGCTGAAATCTGAAATCAGCAAAAAAAATAGGGCAGGCAATGCCCCCCTACTAATTTATCTGCTAGAAACTTATTTTTCAGACTTTGGCGATCGACCTTGAGAACAACGGTCAAACCACTCCTGGTATTTTTTCTGGTGTGATTCATTTTCAACTGCAATAGTCACTCGCACCTGATTGCAGCCGTGATTTCGCTCTAGTGCGATCGCATTCAACAATAAACTAGCCGTTTTCGGTGAGCTAAATTCGCCACTTACCGTTAAACCACTATCAAAATGTGTAACTTCAAGTCTTTCTACTCCGGTCAAGTCAACGCCAGTAATTTCCCCTTGACCCAAATCGATTTCTGCTAGTTGTTTGTGTTCTGGGCTAATTTGTTCCACAATCAACTTTTCACGCCGGACAGGAACTTCGATCATCCGAGTTTCGATTACTTTCCGAACAATTACCTCACCAACTTTCCGCTTGCTACTTTCAACAACTAGTCGTTCTTCTAGTAGACGAATAATCTGTTCTTCGCTGACCTCTGCTAAATTTACTGACTCAACTGGGCTATTTATAGTTTGATTATTGGCCAATTGCTCAGTTGAGTTGCTTAGGCGTAGCCCGTCGGAGACATCGCCTGGTTTTTCTGTTTCTGAATATTCAGGCATATATTCGATTTCTGATTTGTTGAAGTCTATGAAAACAGATTTAGTCGGCTTGTCGATTTTTTTTATTCTTTGGCTCTGCAATCGAAATAAAGAAGGATTTTTATCAGTTAACTGTCGGTCATATTCTAGAGTTTGCTGATTCGCTCGGTTCGATATAACTAGGTTTAGTCGGCGATTAGCATCCACAATCAAATCATGAACTACTCCTATAAGCTGACCTTGCCTATCAAATACAGCAAAGTTATTAACCTTCTTCTTCAAATCCGCTATTGACGTGTTAGTGCCATTAGCGTTTGCCTGTCCAATGTTTTTTGTCATCGGTTGGCTATTCATAAATATGCAAAGTTTATCAACTGTTATCTACTTATACTAAGTATCTGAGAGGCTGCACAAATATCAGGCTTGATAAAATAAGAAGTAAAAATCTCCTTGTTCTATACAAGCTCACAAGTAATTTGTATTAACTAAATTAAATGTATTGCTCATTCTCAGCTATTAGAAGCACAGGTAAAGCTAATTAAACAGCCTCACCTGTACTGTGTCGAATTAATTATTAGTCATTAGTTACTCTACTACCTAATGACTATCTTTAGTTAGCGTTCTTCAATGGGAAGATTAGCAGAATTCACATCTAATTCTTCACGACGCACAGTTTCTTGAGTTTCAACTGTTTCTTGATCCACCACTTTTCTAACTCTGACTTCTTCACGCAAAAATGCTTCTTTACGAACATCAGCAGTTTCTTCGTGAATTTCTATCCGAGCAACTTCGCCTTCACGGAAATCTGCTTCGCGTCCAGAAACGGCAGTACCTGCATCTGCTGGAGTGACACGCTCAATCACAACCCGCTCTCTTTCTACTGGTACTGCAACTCGTGCAGTATCAGTTTCAACACGCTTGCCAATGGATACTTCTCCAGTTTTTTGGCGGCGTTTGCTAGCAATCAGCCGTTCTTCATACAATCTCAGGGTTTGATGGTCTTGCTCATTTAACCCAAATAAAGAAGGCTCACCTTCGTAATTATAATTATCACGAGCGTAAGCAGGTGTTGCATCCAACGGTGCTGCTATCGGTGCTGCTATCGGTGCTGCTATCGGTGTTGCTAAAGGATCTAATGGTGCTGGCGCTGAAGTATCTAGAGGAAGGGTGTAGTCTGTTGGTTGGCGATATACCCCACGCACCCGTTCTTCATAGTCATAATCAAGGGTTTGGCGTTCGTTGAACTCAGGTAATTGTTCTGCTTGCTCTCTAGTCAAGCCAATTGTGTAGACGCGATCGGTGTTGTAGTCGATACGGGCACGACCAATTGGAAGTAATACTTTTTTACCAAAAATCCAGAAGCCTAAGTCAACAACTAGATAGCGAAAATGACCTTCTTCATCAACTAAAATATCGCTAACAGTACCAACCTTTTCGTCATTTCCCTGTGTATAAACCCCAAGCCCATTAATATCTTTACCTTCAATGGTATCCCGATAGTTAGGCTCAAAATCTTCTAATTTGTAGAGTACCATTATTAATTATTTAACCTCAAAAAAAATTCTTTTCATTTCCTAATAACCAGGATAGAATTTTATTTATTTGCTTACCTCCTTCTGCCGAATGAATTATTGCAATAGGTAAATAATCATAAGTTATAGATATTCCTTATTTCTGGTATATGTAGCAATCCTAAATCATTCCTGAAAAGTTAGAACCCCCACTTCTTTGAGAAGTCAGGGTTCTAGATCCCGCAAAGTGTCACAAATGATTTAGGACAAGCCTTGATTCTCCCTAAACTAAGGGTATTTTGGATTATCTCGTTGTTTCCACTACTTGAAAACTAAAGCTAAGACTTGCCCAATTATTCACATCCCAGATATATGAGTCGGCTGCTGTACTGTTCATCTCCGTTTTGAGGGCGCTGGCGTTATGCAAGTCTTGCAGCAAGGCTTGTGCAACATCTAAGGAATTCAACAATGGGCCAATCGGCCGTTGTTCAGATGCGGAATACTTAGCGGTGTTCAAGGCGGTGAGAGTTCCGCTAAAAGAGACGGGACTAAAAATCAGTTGTTGTTCGCACTCAGAAACTGGCTCTGAAATCACCCATTGGGAAGCAGCATTAACTTGGGGTAGGGTGAGGGTTTCACCTGGGGCGATGACGACTTCTTTCAAAATGGGCTTAGTGTCCGCAGTGTTTGATTCCTGGGGGGTTTCCCAAGAGTAGAAGGTAACTGCTGTATGATTATTGTTTAATCCCAGCAAGATTAAATATACTGGGCGATCGCTCTGGTTTTCCACTCGATATTGCATTCGACTACCGATAGGCACAATGGGAGTGGAGAGTGATTTTTTAATCGAAGTTTCAGTTTTGAGACCTCGGACTGTTTCGCGTTGCATGATGACGCGAGGCGATATACCACTAATTATTTCTAAAGTTGCCCTGAGAGCCAAGCGGGAAGAGCCTTGATTTTCTGTGAGTCGCCATAACTTGGCTGCTAGCAAGGTTGATAATTTTGGCGCTAACTTTTGCACTGTTAATTTTACTGCTTCTCCTACTTCTCCCGTGGTATTGGGAATTAGTTCGCCACCAAGAGAAAATAGACCATAACGACTAGGAATTTCCTGTAGCTTACCAAATATATAATCAGCAGGTTTTTCTCCTGCTACTACAATGGAAACACGGGGAAAACCGGCAAAGGCACTTGTGGCATCTACCCGCTCAATTCTTTCCAATCCAGTATCCAAAGCAATTATTAAATTAATATTTCGGGGTAAAACTCGAACTGCTTCTTGGACGAGTTGCCCGATTTGTAGGGAATTTGCACCTTTAATTTGGGAAATTTGCGCTTTTGCTGTTAACCCATTCCGCGATCGCAATATTAATTGCTCTGTTGTTTCTAGGGTGAATCGAGAATTAACTCCATAGTATAGCAGCACTTGTGGAGGTAATCCGGCTAACCACAGATTGACTGTTTTGCCGTCTTCTTGAATATCACTCACCGCACCTTCTGCACCAATCGTACCCTCTGGCAGTAGAGACGTTACATCTGAATTTTTCTGACTACTTAATAATGCTGGTTGCTGTTTACTACCCAATTTGGATAGAGAATTTTCTACGTGGGAGAGAGCAACTTGAATTTTGGTGGCTGGGGTGAATTCCCACAAATACTGCGTCAAGGCGTAGGTAAATAATCCCGCACTAAATCCAGAAAATAGCCCTTCCCTTGCTGGCTGCTTTGCTTCTGAGGTAGCTGCTAGAACAATCGGAGTGCTGGATAACTTCTGAGTTTTAAGTTGTTGGAGAAAGTCGAGTTCCCCTGCTGCTAGCTTTGCTCCCGAATCCTGAAGGGTGCGAGTTTTTAGTCCTATTACTTTGCTAGGAGCATCATAGCTAGTATCCAATACTGCTGTTACTTGGTCTGTGGAGAGCGATCGCAATAATAGCAGTAGAGTTTCTTCTAATATATAGTTGACTATTTTCTCGTCTTGTGATTCCTGACTCACATTAGCTGTCACCAGAGCATTTGGGATTATATCTGGCGATGTTTCCAATTTAACACGACTGCCATAACCGCTAAAGTGAAAAACAACCACATCACCAGATTTAGCTTGTTTGCCCAGGTGATCTAAAAAAGCCGCCTCAATGAATTCCCTACTAGCTTGTTCCTCAGTTAAGGTTAAAATATTTGACCCTTGAAAACCAAAGCGGTGAATCAAAAGCTCTTTTTGCAGTTCCACATCCGTTAGACAACCACTGAGGGCTGGAATTTTTGGGTATTGGTTAATACCTATCAATAACGCCAACTTGCGCGGACTCGGTTGTGCCAAAGCTTGATAATAGCGATTTCCTAAAGTCAACCACTCAGTTTCAGTTACCCCCAATACCGCGAGTATTGAGCCAATTCTGTGTAAAAATCTGCGCCGTTTCATAGTTAGCTATCAGCCCTAAGCCCATTAGCTAGCAGCTTACAGGGCTGAACTTTGTATTGTAAAGTTACAGTAGATACTGTTTGTTTGTCGATCAAATAATTGTTAATTCATAATTCATAATTTCTGGTAGCTAGTGGGATCTTAATTACGAATTACGAATTACGAATTATGCGGGTACTTCTATCCGCATTGCCCGCGCCAACTCAGCCGCCACCTCTGGACGGGAAAATTCTGGGGGAGGTAACTCACCGCGCCGCAGCATTTCCCGGACTTTTGTTCCCGACAGGTGGATGCGTTCTTCTGGCCTGCTGGGACTGGTTTTAGATGTTGCCATCTGCTTAGTACGCATACAGTAGAAAGCGTGTTCAAATTTCATTGGCACAATGCCCAATTCACTTGGCGCAAATTCATCAAAGATATACTGAGCATCGTAAGTGCCGTAATAGTCACCAACGCCAGCATGATCCCGTCCGACGATAAAGTGAGTACAGCCATAGTTTTTGCGGACTAAAGCATGAAATATAGCCTCACGAGGCCCAGCATAACGCATTGCGGCGGGATTGATTGCCAAAGTTACCCGGTCTAAGGGGTAGTAGTGTTCCAGCAAAATTTCATAGCAACGCATCCGCACATCAGCGGCGATATCATCTTCTTTTGTTGCCCCGACTAATGGGTGCAAAAATAGACCATCAACAATTTCTAAAGCGCACTTTTGAATATATTCATGGGCGCGATGGATGGGGTTGCGAGTTTGAAAACCAACTATGGTTTTCCAACCCTTGTCTTTAAATAGTTGCCGCGAGGCAGGCGGATCGATTTGATAAGTGGGAAACTGGGGATGAGGTTCGCGCTGTAGCAGCCAAATATCACCCGCCAGATGTACAATACCTTGGTTATAGAGTACGTGTACGCCTGGATGTTTGACATCATCAGTGCGGTAGACTTTTATGGCTTCGCGGGTTTTGTCGTAGTTATATTTTTGGGTGAGTTGCAAAACCGCAATAAATTCACCTCTGGAGTTATCCAGACGGATTAAGCTACCTTCTTGCAACGGTGAAGCTACTTCTTCGCTGACCGATAGTGTAATCGGGATTGACCATACAAGACCGTTAGCTAGTCGCATTTCTGTAACAGTGCGATCGTAGTCTTCCTGGTTCATAAAACCCGTGAGTGGACTAAAAGCACCGATCGCAATCATTTCTACATCAGAAACGGCGCGATCGTCTAGTTGCACTCGCGGCAAAAAGTCAGCTTTTGAGAGAAACTCTGCTCTTTGTTCTGGTGTAGCGATCCGGTTAACCAACTGTCCACCGTGCGGGGCTATAGCATCTGGATTGTGACTCAACGTAATCCCCTCTTTGTATTAACTGTTATTGTTTCAGATTATGTACTAACTTATCAAAATGCTGGTACGTAGAGAAAAAGAGTTTGGGGAATGGAGGAAATTTTTGCAACTAGCCTTTAAGCAATCTGATTAGGTTACGCTAAAGCTAATCCAGCCTCAATTTTCAGAATAGT
The DNA here is from genome assembly GCF_002245985.1 of Nostoc sp. 'Peltigera membranacea cyanobiont' 232. Classification (NCBI taxonomy): domain Bacteria; kingdom Bacillati; phylum Cyanobacteriota; class Cyanophyceae; order Nostocales; family Nostocaceae; genus Nostoc; species Nostoc sp. 'Peltigera membranacea cyanobiont' 232. The sequence continues at coordinate 23,586 of NZ_NOLK01000035.1, read as the reverse complement.
TCCTTTATAAGGAAAGTGCTTATGACTGCTGTATCCCCCGTTGTTAAACCTGTTAGCCAAATGCGGATAACGCCTGGTAGTACAGTAAATATCCAGGATATAAGCTGGGAAGAATTTGAGTCTATTTTGCAAGAACTGGGGGAAAAGCGATCGCTACGAGTTGCTTACAGCAAGTCTACGTTAGAAATTATGGTTCCTCTACCCGAACACGAAAAATCAAAGGACTTAATTTCGGATATTGTCAAAATCTTGCTGAAGATCGCAGGGAAAAGTTATGAACCCTTCGGTTCAACCACCTTTAAGCGGGAAAATATAGCGGGGGTAGAACCAGATGCTTGCTTCTACATCCAGAATTACCAAAGAATGATTGGTCGTCGCAAACTAGAACCAAACGATCCGCCTCCTGATTTGGCAATTGAAACAGATGTGACATCAAAAACAACACTTGATGCATACGTTGCGATCGCTGTTCCTGAACTATGGATTTATGATAGTAAAAAGCTGAGAATTTATTTACTCAGGGATGGACATTATATCGAATCCGATCGCAGTCCTAACTTTCCAAATCTCCCTTTAACTCAAATTATTGCTGCTACGGTTGAACGAGCTTGGCAAGTAGGAACCGTACAAGCATTGAAAGAGTTTGAAGAGGCAATTAACAAAAGTATTTCTTGATTGATTTCTAATATTGTATCAAGTATGTTTGACCCGATAGAGTACACTGATGAACGAATGGACTCAAAGCAGGAAAATGAGTTACTGAAGTGGCTTCGTCAACTTGATGACGAGCAGAAATTTACCTTTGTTTGGCGCGCGCTAAGTGCAAATGCTTGGAAAGGATGCGAATTAGCCAAGCGATCGCAACTCAAGCCCATTTTTTTAGAAGTGATTCTCGAAAAAGGACTTGTTTACGGTGATGCAAGTTCAGTGGAATGGTGGATTAAAGCAGTTTTACCCGGTTTAGGTCAGAGACGAGTACTTGAGATTATCAAAGCTCATATAGACATTGCTCCATTGTCTGTATATAAAACGCTGTATTGGCTACCTTGGTTATACCATAACCAATCGAAACAAATTAAAAATGAGATACTGCTGCTTCAAATAGAATTTAGTAAAAAATATCCAAACTATCGACCCCTTAGAAGTGTAGGTACTCATGCTTAACAGTTGATTGTACAATTGCTAGCTGCGTGCGATCGCTTGTTAAAATTCGTTGCTGCAATTTGATACTGACATGTCAATAAATGGCAATTTTTGCCATGATATGCTCTAGTAAAAATTAGAAAAGTAATACTAGATAATATCTCTATCTGACGCTATGTGAGCTTATGTAAATAAAAAGGTTTGCAAATGCAGGCAGAAGTTCGCGGATTACAAACAGAAAATCATCGCATTTTGGATATCTTGTAAAATCCCAATACCGAAGATGATTCTTCGACATAATTAAAGAGACATTGCATTGCAACGTCTCTACATCAGCGATTAATTGTTAACTAAACTGTTCAATTATTCCGCCACCTAACACTTTTTCCCCGTTGTACCACACCGCAGCTTGTCCGGGGGTGATGCTGATTTGGGGTTCATCAAACACCAAACGCACACGGGAGTTTTCCAACGGAATCACCGTCACTTGTGTAGGCGTTGAACGATAGCGAATTTGCACTTCGGCATGAATTGGGGTCGATGCTTGGGCAATAGAAACCCAATTTACCCGATTTACAGTGCATTCTGGTTGAGTTACCTTGGTGCGATCGCCTACTACTACTTTATTATTTTCCGCATCTAATTCAATCACATACAATGGTTCAGCAGCCGCAATCCCCAAACCTTTGCGCTGGCCAATGGTGTAGTGATGGACACCATCATGCTGTCCCAAAACTTTACCTGTGACATCGATAATATCGCCTGTTTTGGGAGCTAAATATTTATCTAAAAATGCCCGCATGGAACCGTTACTTTCCACTAAGCATAAGTCTTGGCTTTCTGGCTTATCAGCAGTTTTCAGTCCGTATTCAGTCGCAATGCGGCGCGTATCAGTTTTTTCTAGTTCGCCCAAAGGGAATATAGTTGCTGCAAGTAAATCTTGAGACAAATCATAGAGAAAGTATGACTGGTCTTTGTTGCGGTCAACAGCCCTTAATAACTGGTAACGTCCAGTTGCTTCGTCATAGCTAATTCGGGCATAATGACCAGTGGCGATGCGATCGCACCCCAATTCTTCACGAGCATACTGCACCATTGGCCCAAACTTCACCGTTTTATTGCACTGGGAGCAAGGCAAAGGCGTAATCCCAGCACTGTAACCAGTCACTAGGTAATCGACAATATGCGTCTGAAACAGATCCCGAATATCTACAATTTGATGGGGAACGCCCAATTGTTCACAGAGATCAGCCGCGTCGATCATACCTTCAGAGCAACATTGACCTTTGCCTTTCATTAGCCAAAGAGTCAAACCAATCACTTCATAGCCCTGATGGTGCAGGATAGCTGCGGCGGTGGAACTGTCAACGCCACCAGAAAGACCAACGACGACTTTTTTCATACAAAACACGACACGATATACGTGGTTGTCCAATTGTAGCACACACTCTTTCAAAGCCTTGCTACCAAAGCACTTCGGTTTTAGAGTCACTGAATTAGCGTAGGCGTAGCCCGTGGTAGACATCGCTATTCACTCCTCCATCACCCTTATCTAAGATTAATTACAGATGTATTTTTTGCCACCCAGATGAGCTAATTTTACGTTAACGCTATATAGTTGCTACAACGGTGAACTAATTAGTTCCTGATGGAAATTGCCTAAAAATACTTTGACTACTTTCTAAGTACTATGTCGAGAGGAATACCAAGTAAATTTACCCCATTTCATATACTGCGCCGAAGTTCTGAGGGTTGGAAGCCCACTATCAAACTTCTCCCTCTGCTAGTGGGAGGATGGTTAGTGCTGATTCCCGACTCTACCCCAGCACAAGCACAAATCCACAACAACGTCCTATTGGCTCAAGCAGGTGAAGCTTTACCGCCACCGCCAATAATTCCCTTTGGTCAACAGCCATCACCGCAGTTACAACCAGTGGGAGACAATCAAGTTGAGCAGAACTTTCAGCTTCCCCAACCATTACAAAATAATCCAGTTGAACAGAATTTTCAGCCCCCCCAACCATTACAAAACAATCCAGTTGAGCAGAACTTTCAGCCCCCCCAACCTACACAGTTTAGTCAATATAATCAGAATTTTGAGCGCTACTTAGTTTACGTAGATGGTAGTGATTTCCAGACGCTACAAGCAATCCGTCAGATTGAACCAAGTGCTTACATTCGCCAGTACCAAGGAAGGAATGTAATTCAGTCAGGTGTTTTTAACAGAGTATCTAACGCCCAACAACGGGTGAGTGAGTTACAGTCACGAGGGATATATAGCGCCCGGATTATCAGCTTTGCTAACGGACAGGAAATAGAGGCAGGGAATAGAAGCTTTGTAGGCGATCGCAATAATATAAATCCTCCCAAGCAAGTCTCTAGATATTATGTCGCCATTCCCACCACTCAAGAACAGTTATCTGCGATCGCAGCACAAATTAGGCAGAATCTAGCCCGATTTAGTCAAGATTTAGGACGATCTGGCGCAGTCCTCGAAAGGACGCAACCACGAGGCCCACACGTAGCAGTCGGGCCTTTCTCCGATCGATTCCAAGCTGAGGAATGGAATAAATATCTGCGAAATATAGGATATCGGAATGCCAGAGTTTACTACGGGAAGTGAAGGAGTTAGGAGTGATTTAATTTTAGATTTTGAATTTTGGATTGAAGGAAAAATCCCAAATCTAAAATCAAAAATTGATCGACTCCCTACTTCCTCTATTCTTATTAACGCAGGGATTCAATAATTACTGCTATTGTAATTAAACACAAAAGGATAATTCCTAGTGGGAGTAAAAACTGTTGTAAAAGGTACAGCAGTATGGGTATAACTTGTAAGATACCTAAACCACTGGATAGAACGTAAGCGATCGCAATGCCAAATAGCACTAACAAAAAGTACTTCAAGGATTTAGAAACAAAGCGAAATAGAAGCGTATCCTGATTGGTGTCCATAATTTGACTCACGAAAGTAGCAGAATTTTTAGCAGTGAATATTTTTTTGATTTCCCATTTCCCATTGAAAAAATGAAGCTCTGGGAAATCATCCCCAGTCGGAAGATTAGTTTTACACGTAGGTATTTCCCTGATAGGGCGAATTATTCAAAGACTGTTGTTGCCTTTGTGGATTGTTTTGCTTTTGATAATTAGCTAATAGTTGGAACGAAATAAACAAGCCCAACAACAGCAGCAAAAACGAGCCGAAACCAGAGGAATACTTATTTATTTCTCGCTCAATACCACATTTGAGGCAAACATATCTATTGGGATTACGTGTATCTTGGGCAAAGGGGCACTGATTTTGATTGCAATCATGATGACAATCTCTGTCTAACATCATTGAACCTCCTGTAGGATAAAGACTTACATACTTAGTTGCAAATATGCTCTACAGAATCTAGTTAGTTAATACCCACTGCCTGTTTAGTAGACACCACTTTCATGAGTAATTAATATGAGATAATAACATCCGTGATTTACTAAGCTTGCAGTAGTAGCGCTCGTAAAATCTCTCCTCAACCACCTTTTGTTGGCGCTTAACTTAACTTCGCCTGTAGTAATTACAACGATAATACAGTCCAGACTGCTTTGCAGTCGGATAAAGTAAGTTTCCTACCAAGTAGGAAAAAGTATTTTGTAGTATGGCGGGTAGGAAGAAGTAGTAAACTTATGGTTATAATGAATTACAAATGATACATCAAGTTAGCAAATGGGTGTAGAAGAGGCCTTAGAGTTTGTAGATAACTTGGTTTTTCTCCAGACGGGAGAACACCTAGATAAAACTCAAAGGATTATCTTGCGTAATTTGTGGGAGGATGAGAAGCGGACTTACCAGCATATCGCCAACAGCCGTGGTTATACAGAAGCGCATTTAAAAGCAGTTGGTGCAGAACTTTGGCATTTACTCTCCAAAGTGCTAGGAGCGAAAGTCTCAAAATCTACCTTTCAAGGCGCGGTTCAGGGGTTTAGAACAACCCAACAGGCGCAAAAAGTTTCGCAGATTCCAAATCTAGAGACTAATGGCGCTAAACCCCAAGACTTAGATTCTAACTTTGTAGGACGCGATCGCCAAATAGCCGAACTCCACACCTTAGTCAGTCGGGGAGAAAAAGTTATCCTCATCCAGGGGGAAGGTGGTGTTGGCAAAACAAGATTAGCACGCAAATATTTTAAAAGTCAAAAATTTAATTTTGTCCTAGAACTGTGGATGGCCACAGAAATCCAAAACCTTACTCCTGTGGAGAGTGTGGTTGAAGAATGGCTGCGACGAGACTTTAACGAAGAACCAGGTGGAGACTTTGGTATCAGCTTAGAACGACTACGGCGTAAACTCCGAGAACAAACTTATAAAATCGGGGTATTTATCGATAATCTAGAAACTGCTCTCGATAAAAATGGCAAGTTCCTAGAATATCGTCGGCCTTATGTTGAGTTATTGAGAGTATTAGCAGATCCGGATGTGCATTCAGTTACTTTATTAACAAGTCGTGAGCGTTTGCGAGAGTCTAGTGTAGAGGTTTATCTCTACCCACTCGAAGGTTTAGATGATGAAGCATGGCGAGAATTTTTCAGCAGTTGCCACATCAATTGTGATTGTACTATTCTTAGTGAAATGTGCAGAGCTTATGGAGGTAACGCCAAAGCAATGCAAATTCTCCGAGGAGCAATATTGACAGATTTTTCTGGTGACATCCATTCTTATTGGCAGGAAAACTCTACAGATTTATTAATAGAAAGAGAATTAAAAGATTTAGTCGCTAGTCAATTTACCCGTCTCCAAGAAATTGACTTAGAAGCCTATCGCCTCCTGTGTCGTTTAGGATGCTATCGTTATCAAGATATTCCTTCACTACCTATTGAGGGAGTTTTATGTTTGCTTTGGGATGTACCAGAGAAAAAACGTCGAGGTGTCATTAAAGCTCTACAAGATTTGTCTTTAATAGAAGCGAAAAAAGGACAATACTGGCTGCATCCAGTAATTCGTGATGAAGCAATTAGTAGGTTAAGGTTAGTCAGTGAAGAATGGGAATTAGTCAACCGAAAAGCCGCAGAATTTTGGACGCGAAGAGTTGCAGCTATAAAAAATCTCACAGATGCTTTGACTGCTTTAGAAGCTTATTATCACTATGTAGAAATTAGCGATTTTGAAGAAGCTGGTGATGTAATTTTACAAGGACGAGGTAAGCAGTGGAGTATAGGTTTGCCTTTAGGTTGCTCGTTTTATCAACTGGGGCTGCTCCAGAAAAACTTCTCTGTAATTAAACGGATAATAGATGATATAAAATCGCCAGAAAGACTAATTAAACTTTACAACATACTTGGCTATACATATCGAATAATCGGGTGTATTAGAGAAGCGATAGAATGCTACGATAAATCAGGAAAAGTCTTAGGCACATTAGATGTCAAGCAAACAAAAATATCTATTGTGTTCAATACAGGGCTTTGCAAACTTGAATTATGGGAAATAGAAGCAGCCGAAGATTGTTTCAGTTCTGTTTGTATCCTTGCTGAACAAAATAGTAATCTTGATGATTACATGACTTATGCTCAATGCTGTCTAGCTTTGATAAAATCACGCTCTGGTAGCAGAGAAGATGCCTTTTATCTTGCTGAAGTCGCTTTTTCTGCCATGTCATCATCAAGTAGAGTGACTTTGTGGGGAATAGGACACAGTTTAGTAACTCTCTGCTTAACTTATAAAAATTTAGGCGATCTGAAAAAATCCTTTGAGTTGTGCCAACGAGCTATATTTCATTCTGAAGAAAATAACTTTACCCAAATTAAGGCTAAAGCTATAAGTTGTCTGGCTGAACTTTTTCGAGAACAGGGAGAATTTGCAAGAGCAATTTTTCATCATTCCGAAGCAATAGAAATTCTTGATAAAATTGGTGCTAAATCAGACTTGGCTGAGGCTTATTATCAGTTAGCATTGACTCATAAAAAAATGGGTGAAATCGATCAAAGTAGGGAAAATTTTGTGCAAGCGATGTCTGCGACGGGCTACGCATACGCACTGTTTAACGAAATGCAAGCACCCAGGCAAGTTGAGAAGGTTCAAACAGCAATGGAATGTTTTGAAAAATAGGCAATAATATTCGACTTTACTGCTTAATACAGCAGAATATAGGAAGTCTTTGGAGTGATAGATTTGGCAATGACTGGGGAATTTATGGGCGATCGCTCCTCAAGAGGTCTGTTGTCTCCATAATATATATACAAGCCGTGTGATAATTAGAGGTTTTTATGTCCCTAACGCTTGAAGACTTTGAAAAAATGCAGCAACAGCACCCTGACTATCGCATGGAACTAGTTAAGGGTAATATTATTGTCATGAGTCCATCAGGATATGAATCGGATGAAGTCGCAGCTGAAATGGTAGCCCAGTTACGTAACTGGGTTAGACCGCGCAAACTGGGACGAACAGCAGCTTCTAGCGCTGGTTTCAGATTGCCAAATTCAGATTTACGCGCACCCGATGCGTCATTTGTTTTAGCCGAACGCTTGCGTCGCAGTCCCAAATCTTTTGCTCAGTTGGCTCCCGATTTGACTGTAGAGGTGAAGTCCCCTAGTGATAATTTAGAGGATCTGAGAGCCAAGATTCAAGAATTTCTGAGTTTGGGAACTAAGGTAGGAATTTTGCTCAATCCAGATGAGCGGATTGTTGAAGTTTACAACCTTGGACAAGAAGCAATAATACTTCGTGATGGCGATATTTTAACAGTTCCCGATTTGCTACCAGGATGGGAAGTACCAATTGCAGATTTGTGGCCTTTAGAGTTTGACTAGGATAGCGTATTTATGTCGTTTACAATGTGTATAACGTACAACTAAAGACAGTTTTACGCTATTTACATTTTCTAAAACGTTTTTCACTCATCATACTCCTTTATCATCTTCTCAACTGCTTTGATGCCAGGTTCCATTTCTCCAATCTAGATGATTGCCAGGTTGATACAATGTTCGTGCCGGAGATCCAAAAACATCCTGACAAGCATCATTCAGAATTTCAAGAAAGGCGTATATCAAACCTAGTTCCCAGCTTTTACCTTTTAACTGAAATACCCAATCTAATAATTCATCACTATTGCAACATCTCTCCAAATAAACTTCATAGGAAACTAGCTTAGTTCCTCTGAACTGGATAGTTAGATCACTTTTTTGAAAGAAAACCTTCAAGCTGTTAATAGTAACTCCATTTTGAAGACGTTCTTTTTGATTGGCTTCTCCTTGGGCAAGGAAATCCCTACCAGATACAATTCCAAGCTTCTTTCTAATATCATCAACATCGTTTTGTTCTGGCATATTATATGGGGGTCAGTGAATATAAGCAAAAGTGATGGGACAATGAGATGATTATATTTTATTACAAAGGACGGTTACTCAACACCCTATACCCGCATTTCTCACGCATGAGAGAAGGGATTGAACTTGGCAGATTGAACTCTCCCACTAGCGAACCTCACGGGCGAAGTAATAAGTAACAAGTAATAAGTAATAAGTAAGATTCATTACTCATTACTCATTACTCATTACTTATTTAATTATTGAGATGTGGTGAGAAATCCGGGCTATAGAGGGATGGTAAATGACGGCGTTCAGTAAAAATTTTTACAAGATAGCGATCGCTAATCCGAGAAAAAGCATAAAACTATCAAAATTTGGCAACTGCGATCGCGATTTAGTTCCTCATCAACTGAGTGACGGTAGAATATACCTAATTTATAATCTTCATAGCTTCAAAAGCCTAACCATGACGATGCATTCTACACTCCAACGTGCATTTACTAACCGCCGCGTTCTGAAAGTAATTAGCGGCTTGAATAACTTCGACGCTGCTAGCGTTGCTGCTACTGTCAAAGCTGCTGAATTTGGCGGTGCTACTTTTGTTGATATTGCCGCCGATCGCGCTTTGGTACAATTAGCTAAAAGTTTTACAAAATTACCAATTTGTGTTTCAGCAGTAGAACCAGAAAAATTTGTGCAAGCTGTGGCAGCTGGTGCTGATTTAATTGAAATCGGGAATTTCGATTCCTTTTATGCTCAAGGTCGCCGCTTTGAGGCTCCAGAAGTGCTAGCGCTGACTAAGCAAACCCGCGCCCTTCTCCCAGAAATCACCTTATCTGTCACCGTTCCCCACATTTTGGAACTAGATCAACAGGTACAGTTAGCCGAAGAACTGGTGAAAGCTGGAGCAGATATTATCCAAACCGAAGGCGGTACTAGCAGTAACCCAGTTCATCCTGGAACTTTAGGATTAATTGAAAAAGCTGCTCCCACCTTGGCAGCAGCTTTTGAAATATCCCGTGTGGTGTCAGTACCAGTATTGTGTGCTTCCGGCATTTCTAACGTTACTGCACCATTAGCGATCGCAGCTGGTGCGGCTGGTGTTGGTGTTGGTTCCGCCATCAACCAACTTAATAGTGAAATAGCAATGATTGCGGCTGTGCGTGGCTTGGTAGAAGCCTTGGCAGCTGCGAATGTAGTAGTGAAATAAGTTAGGAGTTGGGAGGGATGAGTGATGAGTTGAAGAAACTTATTCATTCAAAACTCCTAACTGTAGAGACGCGATTAATCGCGTCTCTACTTCTAACTCATAACTTCTTTCAACGCATAAATCACTTGGTCTTGCTGGTGTTGTGTCAATTCTGGGAACATGGGCAAAGCTATGACTTCATGGCAAGCTTGCTCTGCTATTGGTAAGTCCCCAATTTGATAACCTAGATTTTGATAAACTGGCTGCAAATGTAAAGGGTGGGGGTAGTAAATCATTGAACTCACACCCTGTTCTTGTAATTGACTACGTACCCAATCTCGATATTTGGCGGTAGAACCATTTCGCCCTTCGCCTGAAATGCGAATAGTGTATTGATTCCATACCCCAATACCCCCAGGTAATTCTTGAGGCGGGACGATTCCCGGAATTTGGCTCAGGAACTGATAGTAATAATTGGTGATATCTCGGCGGCGATCGTTCCAAATATCTAAATAACGCAGCTTAATCTGCAAGATAGCTGCTTGGAGAGCATCCAAGCGGCTATTTACACCGATTTTCTCGTGTAAATATCGAACTTTACTACCATGATCTCGGAGGATTCGCAGTTTAGTAGCGATCGCAGGATCTTTAGTCGTTATTGCTCCGCCATCACCGCAACCACCAAGATTTTTGGTAGGGTAGAAACTAAAGCAACCAATATGTCCAATACTTCCTACTTTTGTATCAGCCCACCTTGCGCCTGTAGACTGAGCGCAATCTTCAATTATTGATAAATTGTGAGATTGAGCGATCGCCATTAATGATGTCATATCCACGGGTTGTCCAAATAGGTGAACCGGGATAATCGCTTTAGTTTTAGGTGTAATCGCCGCCGCTACTTGCTCCACATCCAAATTAAACGTAGTAGCATCAATATCAACGAAAACAGGCTTTGCACCGACGGCGCTAATTACTTCAGAGGTAGCAATAAAGGTGAAAGGCGTTGTAATCACTTCATCGCCTGCACCGATTTCCAAGACTCGTAACGCTAAGTAGAGCGCATCAGTACCAGAATTACAAGCCACACATTCAGTAACAGTATTATAAGCAGCAAACTGTTGCTCAAAGCCTTCTACTAGAGGGCCGCCGATATAGCGCCCAGAAGCCAGAACTTCTAAGACGGCTGCACTTACTTCTGCTTCGATGGTGGTGTATTGCTGCTTAATATCAAAGGCAGGGATGGGATTTACACTTTGGATCATGAGTTCTCATTTTATCGGAAGATACAAAGGATGCACTTCGAGAGTCAATTTTTGCTGATTGAATTATTAATCAAAAAGAAGCAACTAAAAGACTATCGCCCAAGATACGCATCTATTAGGGTTTTTACTTAAATTTTGGCGAGCTAGACTGCCGCACATTTAATTTACAGATAGTAGACATACTAGGAGTTTGTCATGTTAAGGTTGTACCATTTTTGAAATTTGAATTGATGAAAGTGATATATATCAACCAAGATCCAACACATCGGATCAAAGTTCCAGGTGTGTGGGCTGCTTTGAAAAGAAAATACTAGGAGATAGAGAACCCATGCAGGATCTGATCGAGCTGAATTTCGTGGATTTAGCTATTGCTGTGGGATTGATGGCGATCGCCATTGGTTTATCTGCCTGGGAAAAATTAGGATTAGAGTTGAACCTAGCGCTTGCTACTGGGAGAACTATCTTACAACTTCTTGTATTGGGATACATTTTAGATTTCATCTTGGCTTTAGACAATGCTTGGGCAGTTTTGGCGCTATTAGCAATAATGCTGACAATTACGGCGATTGTCGCACGAAATCGCATCAGCCAAAAAATTCCTCATCTATTGCCTTTGGTGTGGGGTTCAATTTTAATTAGTACTGCCCTGACGGTGTTTTACATCAACTTCTTGATTATTCAACCAGAAAGATGGTACGAACCACAGTATATAATTCCCCTAGCAGGGATAGTCTTAGGTAACGCTACCAATGCAGCTGCGTTAGCAGGCGAACGTCTTGTCAGCACCATTAATTCCAGCCATCTCGAAATAGAAACCCACTTGAGTTTAGGTGCAACGCCCCAGCAAGCAGTTAGCCAGTACCGCAAAGACGCTATCAGAGCCGGATTGATTCCGACTCTGAATCAAATGATACTTATCGGGATGGTGGCAATACCAGGCATTACCACCGGACAGTTACTAGCTGGCGTAAAACCTCTCGATGCAGTATCTTACGAAATTTTAATTATGTTCATGGTGGCTTTCGCTAACTTGTTGACAACAGTTTTAGTCACGAAAGGATTGTGTCGTCAATTTTTCAATTCCGCCGCGCAGTTAGTCAGGTGAAGCGGTTAATCTACATCCAAGAACATCTCATACATGTCCGGTTAATGACTTCCAAATAAAAAAAATATCCCAAATTTTCTTGTGGGATGGGCATCTTGCCCATCCCACAAATGAATAATTTATTTCTTGGAAAGCCCTTAATGAGTTATGATTGCCATCTCTATGCAAAAATCGGAAAACCTCTTTCCCCCTGCCCCTGCCTCTTCGTTGACAAGCTTTTTAAGGGAGGTGGGGGGATGGCAAAATAATTAATGTATGGCTACGTGCCAGATTATGAGGCAGCTTTTTCTTCTCCCGTCACTGTTTCATTATGCTGAGATTTTGGGAAAAATGTCTTAACAATCCAGTCAGTCAAGATGTGAGAAAGTAATCCCATAGGGCCAGCAAACAAACACAGTGCAAGAGAGTGAATTGTCCAAACACCTGTTTTTTGCCCTTCCCAATAAATCCAGCGCCCGACGAATAAATCCATTACTAAAAAATGAATCCAACCTGTCGCAGCAGCCGTCTCATCTCCGAAAAATCGGGCAATATCAGCTAATTGAGGATTCGCTAAAGCTTGGGCATTTTCTGGCGTAATGCTGTTGATAAATAAATACAAATATGCCCCAGCTAACAGCACAAAGGGTAAATATGATGACATTATCTGCCGTGTAACTTTCCAATTTGGCAATAAAATCATCAACGCCCAAAAAGGTAACACAAAAAGATTGGCGACGTTAAAAAGTTGAGAGATCGTCATATTGTGGTAAAGTGAAGAATTTTAAGTTATTGTTTTGAATTAACTAATTATTCATAACTTGTAACTATCAGGATATAGATCCCCGACTTCTCTAATCAGTTGGGGATCTGGGTATACTTACAAAGCTACAAGTTGTGATTCAATTTCTGAAGACTTCAAATCACGTCCGATGAAAACTAAGCGGGTTTGCCGCGCCTCTTCGGGTTTCCAGGGGCGATCGTAAAATTTATCAAATCGGGTTCCTACGCCTTGCATTACCAAACGCATGGATTTATTTGGCACTGCCACAAAGCCTTTAATTCGGTAAATTTCTTGTTCTTGTGCTAATTTCTCTAACTGCTGTTGCAGCTTTTCTGGATCAAAAGTCCGATCCAAAACTAGATTAGTTGAGATAATTTCTTCGTCGTGATTGTGGTCTTCTTCGGTATCGTGATGACTGGGACGGCTATCTAAATTGTCTTCAACTGCGGCTTGAAATCCTAATAATATAGATGCGTCTAGTTGAGAACGATCGCTCTCGACAATCTTCACCACTCTGGGTAACTCTTGCTTAATCAATTCCTCAACTCTGGCTTTTGTTTCGGCATCCACCAAGTCAATTTTATTCAACACCACCAAGTCTGCACAAGCAAGTTGGTCTTCAAACAGTTCTTGCAAGGGTGTTTCGTGTTCTAGATTATCATCAGCTTGTCGCTGGGCTGCGATCGCATCTGGATCGCTAGCAAATGTCCCTGCTGCAACCGCCGCACAATCTACTACCGTAATTACCGCATCCACAGTGGCGGCGTTGCGAATTTCTTGCCAGCGAAAAGCCTTCACCAGTGGTTTTGGTAAAGCTAAACCAGAGGTTTCAATCAAAATGCAGTCGATGCTATCTCGCCGCTTGATTAACTCTTGCATCATCGGGTAAAATTCTTCCTGCACGGTGCAGCATAAGCAGCCGTTGGTTAATTCAAAGATATTAGTGTCGCCCTCACCATCTTCTGGGCAAATTTGACAAGATTTTAACAATTCGCCATCAATACCGAGTTCGCCAAATTCATTAACTAAAACGGCAATGCGGCGGCCTTGGTTGTTTTGTAGCAGGTGGCGAATTAGGCTGGTTTTTCCACTACCTAAGAAGCCTGTAATCACTGTGACAGGAATTTTCGTAGCCATATTTTTGCCTGATTTACCCAGTATGAGAAGTTTTACGGGTTACAAACTTAAATACTGAGATTAAGCTTGGTTTGAAGATTGACTTAGTTATTTTAAGCTGAAAGTCTATGGTTAGCCTGAAAATATCCAGGACTTACGCAAAAAATAGCCCAAACCTTGAGTTTCTGGTAGGGGCAATTCATGAATTGCCTCTACCGCGTGTAGTTTTGCGTAATACCGTTTGGCTTAGTGAAAGAATCGCTATAGCTATTAGTCTGTCAAGACTATTAAATTGATGGGTAAAAAAGTTCGTAGTAAGTTAGCGCAGTCTTGGGGGTTTCCCCCATGAGCGACTAACGAACCCGAAGGGTAAGGACTTCAGTCCTTATTTTCTAAGCACTAAAGTGCTTACTACAAACTTTTCATTACTAGCTTGACAGACTACTAAGAGTACTCCAAGAAAGAAAATGCCCAATTGTCGTTGCGAGCGAAGCGAAGCAATCCCAAGGGCTGCGATTGCTTCGCTTCGCTCGCAACGACGGGTTTTGGATCATTTATTTTTTGGAACACTCTAAGAATAAAAGTTGGGTTTTGGCAGTTCATCATTTAATGCCCACTTTCCTATATCTTGGATTTTGTAATCTACTGGATCGTGCAGAGTAAATGTGCGGAGATTACGCCAATAACGATCAAAGCCATATTTGGCACTAGTAGCGCGTGCGCCCATAACTTCAAAGATCCGGTTGGTAATGTCTAAACCAACTTTAGTGGCGAAAACTTTAGCCGTAGCAACCAAAAGCGCACATTCTCCCCGTTGTTCGGCGGTAAGTGACCATTCTCGCTCCCAAGCTGCTTGCAGTAATTCTCCCGCCTGCTCAGTGAGATACACGGCTGCTTGCAGATCGACCCAAATTTTGCCATAGTGCTGAAGGATGTAAGGATCTTGGGTTGCACTCTCTACACCTGATGTCAGCCAAGGTTTGGTATTAGTGGAAGTATATGTTTTAGCAGCTTCAAATGCTCCCTGTGCAATTCCCAGATAGATATTAGCAAGATTTAATTGAGTTAAACAGGCGCGAATAGTGCTAAAGGGTTTACCGGATTTGTCTCTACTACCAAGAATTTCTTCAGGATATACCAATACATTTTCAAAAGTCACACTACCACTGTCTGTTTGGCGTTGCCCCATATTGTTCCAATCATGATGAACTATAACGCCTTGCCGTTGGGTGGGAATTGCCAAAATACTTAATTCCCCAGTTTCTTGATTAGTGGCAGAAATCGGTAATATATCCGAGTCTTGAGAGCCAGAGCAAAAGCTTTTAATCCCGTTCAGACGGAAATAATCATTTTCCGGTGTCAGAGTAGTTCTTTTATCTAAAGGGTTGAGAGCATTGCACCAAAACCATTTGTTTTGAATAGTTTCTGAATAATATCGCTGTTTTTGTTCTGCCGAACCAAAGATATGAGGAATAACTACACCTAAATGATGATAAGAAAAGACGTGAGCAATGGAACTATCAACCTTGGCAAACTCGCGGGTAATTTGCAGAACGGTAATCCAGCTTTGCCCTAACCCCCCGTACTCTGTGGGTATAATTAGTTTCAATAAGTTGCTTTGACGCAAGCGATCGCGTTCATGCTTTGGTGTTCCCCCTTGGGCATCCCGCTCTACAGCAGTTTGGGCAAATTCCTTTGCTAAAGACTTAGCTATATCAAGATAATTTTGAGACTCTTTCGTTTCTATTAATTGCATATCTTGCAACTTCTCCTGCTAACCTTCTGTGAGGAGCAACTATAAATTTTGCTGGAAAATTTTTAATCTACAGTGTTTTGATAAAACTACCGTACTAATAGAAATATAATTGCATATTATAGATAAAAATGCAAGTTTAAATTAAATTAATTTTAATAAATCTATAAGCTCTTAATGCAATACCAAAAAATATTTGGTTGAGAGTCAAAAAGAAAAAACAAATTGAAAATATTATTTTAATACACTTGTTTTTTCAGGTAATATATGCAATATTAATAAATTGAATCTGCTAATCTACTTTAACTGGATATTCAAACAGTAGATAATAACTAGGTTGCAAAAATATAGGAATCCGGTTTGATTTCTGAAAAGATTGGTAGGGTATTATCGCGGAGAGTATGGCACCAAACCCTTGATAATGGTGCGTTACGAACTTCGTTCTAACACACCCTACAATACCTAAAGTTTAAATATTTTTTACAGATATATATTTCCTTAGTAAATAGGCCAGCTTATATAGGGATTATATTTCTGTGCAAACAAGTCTTTTCTCCACTGAAATATGCGGATTAGAATGCCAGATATATCAGTGAATCTCTGGAAGTATAACGAGATTAGTGCAAATTTTTGAGTGTTAGATTAAGTCAACATTTTTCAGGGATAGCCATAATCTTCTAGCTTGTCAAGTCATTTAAATATCTGATGACTTGCACTAAATTTTTCAAACCAAAAATGTGAGGAGTGATAGAAATGTTCAATCGTTCATTTCATAATTTATTCATCGAATCGATGATTGTGGGGGCTACTTTGCTAGCTGGCACATCAGCTTATGCTGAAGATAGGAATTTAGTGACCACTGGGACTCAAGCAAATATACCAACTGCGATCGCACAAACGCCTAAAATTCCTGCAATCGATAGTGATGTAACTATTCCACAGACAAACAAGATGTCTCAGGTAACATCTGTATCTCAGTTTTCAGATGTGCAACCAGGTGATTGGGCTTTTCAAGCACTCCAGTCTTTAGTTGAGCGTTATGGATGTATTGCGGGATATCCAAATAGTACTTATCGGGGAAACCGCGCCATAACTCGCTATGAATTTGCAGCAGGCTTAAATGCTTGTTTATCTCGGATTAACGAGCTAATTGCAACAGCTACATCTGACTTAGTTAGCAAAGAAGACTTAACTACTGTACAAAGGCTACAAGAAGAATTTACTGCTGAACTAGCAACTCTACGGGGTCGTGTTGATAATTTAGAATCTCGCACTGCGGAACTAGAAGCCAATCAGTTTTCAACAACTACAAAGCTTTCTGCGGAAGCCATTTTTGTAATTACAAATGCCTTCCAAGGCTCAGTTAATGGTGATAACACAGTTTTTCAAGATAGAGTTCGCCTCGTTTTCAAAACTAGTTTTACAGGTAGAGATACTCTAAATACTCGTTTAACTGCTGGAAACACTACTACTTTGCAGCTTCCTGGTGGTTCAGCCGAAGGTTTACAAACCTTCAATCTTGCTCCTAGTAACAACCAAGTAGCTGTAGATTGGCTCTCTTACTATTTCCCAGTAGGTAGCAAAATAGATGCTTATATAGGAGCAGTAAACGGAGTATATTTTGATTTTGTTCCGACTCTGAGTCCCTATCTCGATAGTGCTACAGGCGGCGGTCGCGCTTTGACAGAATTTGCTTCCTCTAGTCCTATCTACCGCATTGGTGGTGGTGCTGGTGGGGGATTCAATTATCGACTCAGCGACCAATTGATATTGAGCTTGGGTTACTTAGCAGGAGATCATGCCAGTCCTCAGCCAGACAGTGGTTTTTTTAATGGTCAATATAGCGCATTTGGACAAATAGCATGGAACCCAAACAAGAACTCTGGCATTGGTTTGACTTATGTAAATGCCTACCAAAATAGGGGAGCAATATTTGACCTGGGTAGTGGTTTTACACTTGTCGGAACACAACAAGCCAATACTCCATTTGACCGAATGATTACCAACTCTTACGGAGTCGAAGCTTTCTATAAATTTAGTCCTCGATTTGCAGTCAATGGCTTCTTTGGCTACACAAACGCCAAGAATCTGGCAGGTAGTGGTAGTGCAGATATTTGGTACTATGCTCTGGGATTGGCATTCCCAGATTTAGGTAAACAAGGTAACCTTGGTGGTATTCTTGTGGGTGCAGAACCTTATCGGGGTGGGAATCCAGCACCTGCAAATGATTTATCTTTACATATTGAAGGCTTTTACAAGTATCAGCTTACAGATAACATTGCCATCACTCCTGGCGTAATTTGGATTACGGCTCCTGCTCAAAACAATGATAATCAGGATGCTGTAATTGGCACTGTAAGAACAACTTTCACCTTTTAGATAATCAGCAGAGGTGTAAAGAATAATTCATCGAAAGTCGGCGAGTTTTTTAGCCTTTATATCTGCAATGCAGATATAAAGGCTAAAAAACTCTCCGGTGTTGCATATTTACGCACTGATTTCACTATTTTTGAGGAAGCAGAGATAACAACAATTACTAATTCGTAATTTAACTACGAATTACGAATTACGAATTACGAATTACGAATTATTCTACCGTCCTTCACGATTCAAGCTGAGGGGTTGCTGTTCTTCAATTAGTGGCGGTACATCCTGCCAAAGGCTAATTCCATCGTATAATCCCGGAGCCATTAAGAATACTTGAACCCAAAGGATATTAAACCACCAGTAAAGCCCTTGGATAATATTTTCTTGACCTACCAGAGATACTGTCACCAGATAAAACAAGACCGAAATTATTAAACTAGCAACAGATGCAACTATACCTTTTGTCGGCTGTGGTAAATCTGTAAAAGGCCACATATTGAATTGCCAAACAAAGCCTAAACCAACTGTTGTCCAAATTGCTGCAAAGGTTGGGCCTGTTGTTGTTTTAAACAAATCCATTCCTAGCTGTTTGAGGAATAATTCTGTAATCAGAGTCAGTAATAAAACAACACCTGCATGGAGTAACCCTAAACGTGGCTGCGGTAGTTCCAATTTGTTTAAAGGCCAACGTTCAAAAAAACTACCAAACACTGTGGAACAAGGATACCAGTACCAAGGGATATAAAAAGGTTGCAGTCCCCACATTGCTGGCAAAAAGGTAAGTGCAGGAGCAATAAAGAAGATGGCAAAAAATATATTGAGAAAACCGCTCACTGGATGCCAGTTACGTACTTCCTCGGTGGTGACAATTGTGTTGTCAAAGAAGAACAAACTGGCGGCTGCTGTGATGATTGCTGTTTGTCCCCATAAGCCAATAGGTGTATCAACAAAAGTTGCTTTTGCAAAGATAAATTTCCAGGCTTCTCCAGTTATGTAAACTAGCGCCAACAGGATTACTAAATTCACTGTTCCTCGTCCAAATCGGGTAGAGGAAAAGCGAGAACCTGGATAGCCGTTGAGGGAAAAACCGAGATGCCACCACCAGACGAAGCATATTGTGATGTAAGTCAATTTTGTTCCCACATTTAGCTGAAGAATTTGACCAAAAATGAGTTCAAAAATATAGCTAATTACAGCAATTACAGCAATAAAAAGCAGCCCCTTAAATGGCTGATTTTTCCAAATGCTCCGCCTCTGAGTTGGGTTTGCAACACTCATAGTATCAACTTAAATAATGTTGGATTCATCAGGTAGGGGCAATTCATGAATTGCCCCTACTGCGTGTACTTTTGCGTAAATCCTAAGATTGAAAAGATTCTCTAATCCTAAATTGATTGACCCCAGTAGAGAATGCAGCAATTACAGCCAAGGATGGCGCGGAGGATAGACACCATTGAGGAAGTAGTTACCAACAGCGTAGTATTTCCAACGCACGGGATCGTGGAGTGTGTGAGCGCGGGCATTTCGCCAGTGGCGATTGTAGTTGAATTCTTCTAATGTGGACTTTGTACCTGCTAGTTCAAACAACTTGTTAGTAGCTAGTAATGCAGCTTCGGTTGCTAGTGCTTTAGCTTCAGCAACTGCGATCGATGCTTCAACTACCTTGGGTTCTTCTAAACCTGACTCGTTGGCGATGTCGAGAAATTCGCCTGCACGACGCAGCAATGCTTCAGAAGCGTGAACTTGGATTTGGACATTGCCTAAGTTATAGAGCGTCAGAGGATCTTCGTAGCCTTTTTCTAAATTGCTGTCAACCCAAGGGCGGGTATGCTTGCGGACAAAGTGGATGGTATCACGGACTGCGGCTTTAGCAATCCCTACGTCTACGGCGGCTTGGATGATTTGCGCGATCGCA
The DNA here is from genome assembly GCF_002245985.1 of Nostoc sp. 'Peltigera membranacea cyanobiont' 232. NCBI lineage: Bacteria > Bacillati > Cyanobacteriota > Cyanophyceae > Nostocales > Nostocaceae > Nostoc > Nostoc sp. 'Peltigera membranacea cyanobiont' 232. The sequence continues at coordinate 3,686 of NZ_NOLK01000035.1, read as the reverse complement.
CCCATTGGTGTAGCCCGCTCAAAAGCCAAGTAGTGCGGTATGACGTGTTCTGCCTTAACTTTCACATTTTCAATAATGGTAGTGCCGCTAGCAGTGGTACGCTGTCCGAAGCTTGTCCAATCATCAAGTAGGGTTAGTCCTTCAGCATCTCGCTCTACAAATGCCACCACTGTCTTACCATCTGGATTACTGGCAATGACAGGAACCCAATGTGCCAATAGTGCCCCAGCAGAGTAGTATTTGCGTCCGTTGAGTACGAAGTCAGATCCATCTGGTGTTAATTTTGTTTGGACATCGTTGACAGACTTAGTGCCAATTTCAGAGAAGGCGTTACCGAAGCGCTTGCCTTGTAGAGCCAAATCAAAGAAGAACTTCTTCTGATCGTCAGTGCCATCCAAGCGAACTGCTTCCACCATATAGAGGTGGTTTTGGGGAATTTGACCGAGGCTAGAATCGGCTTCGGAGATAATTTTAATTACTTCTGCCAAGGTGGCACTCGATACAAAAGCACCGCCATACTCTTTCGGGACTGTAATTCCCCACAATCCACTCTGGGAGAACTTTTGCACTTCCTCAGCAGGTAAACGCCGATTTTGGTCGCGTTCTGAGTCTCCCTTGGCAAACTCCGCTGCTAGTTCGTGAGCGATCGCGATCGCTTCTTTATCATCCCGAATAATATGCGCCTTCTGTTCAGTATTAATTACTGATGTCATGGTAAAACTCCTTAATTTCTAGCCTTTTATATGATTTTGAGTTTGGGCGAATCAATTTATGACCACAACCCTGATGCCCAATCCGACAAATTATGTTCCGGTTAATCTACACCCCAACCAACTCATCAGCTGTCCGACGATTAGCTTCAAGTTCGCGCACAATCGGAATTACTGTCTTACCAAATGCAGGTAAATCATCTGTGTAGTGTAAGAAGCCGCCAAGAATTAAATCAACTCCCACTTCATGGAACTGGCGAATCTTTTCTGCTACTTGTTCAGCAGTACCAATCAAGCCGGAACGGAAGCCATCGTTATACTGCACCAAGTCTTCAAAATTGGAATTCGCCCACATTCCCTGACGTTCGCGAGTCGAAGCTCCTGCCTGTTTCACTGCTTCACCAAATCCTTTCACCGCCTCTACATCGGCTTGGGCAATAATATCGCGCAATACTTCATGGGCTTCTGCTTCCGTATCTCGCACGATGATAAAGGAATTCAATCCAAACTTAATTGTGCGTCCTTCATCACGAGCTAATGCAGACACTTCTTCAATCTGCTCTCGCACCCCTTCTATGGTGTTGCCATTCATGAAATACCAATCAGAGACGCGGCCAGCCATGCGCCGCGCTGCTTTCGAGTTACCACCTTGAAATATCTCCGGGTGTGGATTTTGATTAACTGGTTTAGGCTTCACCCAACCGCCGTTAATCCGGTAAAAGTCGCCCTTAAAGTGAAACTCATCCTCAGTCCACAAACCTTTGAGAACGCGGATAAATTCTTCTGAACGACGATAGCGCTCATCGTGATCTAACCAATGTTCACCATATATAGTGAATTCATCTTTGAACCAGCCGCTAACTACATTCAGAGCGAACCGTCCGTTAGAAAGAAAATCAATGCTAGCACCGATTTTAGCAACTACTCCCGGATGCCACAATCCAGGGTGAACTGCTGCAATTAGCTTTAATTTCTTGGTGACTGGAGCCAAGGCTGATACGGTTGTTAATGCCTCTAACTGGTACTCAGCGCCATAGCTGGCGATAAATCTGGCTTGTGCTAGAGCATATTCAAACCCAACTTCTTCAGCCGTCTGAGCTAGTTGAGCATTATATTCATAAGTCCAATCTGTGCGTTGGGGAATTTTACTAACAACTAACCCGCCGCTAACGTTGGGAATCCAGTATGCGAACTTAATATCTACCATAATTGTGCGCTTGTAATTGAAACTGCTTGGTTATAAGAGAAGGCAGGAGGAAGTAGGGAAGGGTAGTAAGATTTAAAGCCTCTCTCCTGAAAGGAGAGAGGTTTGGACAGAGGTCAAAGTATATTGCATCCAAGCGAGAATGATAGGGCAAAATTGAAAGCTTGAGAGCGGCTAGAAACTACTCTGAGTTTACAATTAGACAATTTCAGATTCTTATGGTCGTAATATACCATAAGCCGACTGAACTACCGTAGTTTTTGATGAATCAGACTTTATCACGAGAATTTTTCTGATGTCGTGACTCAATATACTTAAATTCCATTTCCATATTCCAAAATGGAATACTGCCCAATTTCACTGAGTTTGATATTTGCTGGTTATCAACCTGATTCAGTCAGAGCAACCAGAAATCAGGACTCAACTAAGTTTCGATACTATTCCAGATCGTGATAAGCAACTGTACATAGCAGAAATAAATGTGGTAGTGTGAACTACTGAACTACGGTAAAAAGATATGGGTATCGTAGTTATGCGAATGTCTCGTAAAAAAAGGCACAGGAAGAAGATTTATGGCACTTCAGTTTGGAATTTGGTCGCCTGTCTGTGGTGGATGGTTGCGAGTTGTCAACCATGAGGCTAATTTATCTACTCAAGATTTGGTCAAGCTGGCAGTTCAGGCAGACGAGTTAGGTTATGACTTTTATTACATTCCTGAACATTACTTAAATGCAGTTCATGGGCCTAACTATAATGTCGCTGATGCTTGGATTACAGCAGCTTTAGCAAGTTTGAACACCAAGAATATCAAGATTGTTGCAGCTGTACAACCTGGTTTTAAATTACCTGCGGTCGTTGCCAAGCTGAGTGCAAACATTCAAAATCAACTTAGTAATGGCAGATTTGCTCTGAGTGGTATTGCAGGTTGGTGGAAATTAGAAGTAGAAAGCTATGGAGATATCTGGCTACCCCATAGCGATCGCTACGCGCGATTAGAAGAGTACATTGATGTAATTAAGGGACTGTGGACAGTTGAAGACTTTAATTATGTTGGCAAATACTACAATATTACGGGTGGTATTCTCACAGATAAGCCGACACCAACACCACCTATTTTCATCGCTGGCGAATCAGATCGGGCGATTGACTTAGCGGCTCGTCAGGGAGATTATCTATTTATCAATGCTGATGAACCTGAAAAAACGGCAGCATTGGTGCAGAAAGTGAAAAGATTAGCTAGCGATCGCTACCAACGCCAGATTAAAGTAGCCATGAGTGCCTTTGCGATCGTTCGGGAACACACAGCCCAAGCTGAAGCCAGATTAGAAGCGATTTATCGTTCTGCCGATGAACAGCAAATTAAGTACTTTCAAGAGCAAATCGATCCTAACGTCGTTGCCCACAACAAACTAGATATCAGTCAAACCATCGAAGCCAACCTCGGTTTATCTGCTCAACTCGTTGGCGATCGCTATACTATTATTCAACGCCTGAAAGAATACGAAGCCGTTGGCGTTGACTTAATAGTACTCAAATTTGAATCTATGTTGGAAGACACTATTCGCTTCCACAAACTAGTTATTTCCGAATATGCACAGCAGAATAGCTTAATTGCGTTGTAATTAAATATTTCGCGTTACTTAGCATGAATCCCCAGAGGGTAACGATCGTAAATTACTCACGGATTTGAAGGTCATGCTGCTTTTGAAGGATCGCTTCATTCTGCTTTTGAAGGTCGTGCTGCTTTTGAAGAATTACTTCATTCTGCTTTT
>NZ_NOLK01000349.1:0-2236 GCF_002245985.1 Nostoc sp. 'Peltigera membranacea cyanobiont' 232 | reverse complement strand
GAGGAGAGTTCAATGTGCCAAGTTCAATCCCCTCTGCCCCTCTGCATTTCAAACTTGTGAGAAATGCGGGTAGTGCATAATACGATTTCTCAATGCTCAATTTTCAAGATAAATATCCCAGGAGATTAAAATATGGTTCAGGTTCGCTATGGTGGACAAAACGGTAAACAGTATGAACTTGCGATCAGTGACGAACACGTTGTAGTGCGTACCGAAAGCCGCAGTACTATTGTCGGTGCAAGACCGTTTGAAGTCGCGCCTGTGTCACCCACGGCTCGTAGCATCCTCAATCAATTCGAGTTAACAACGCGGTTTCGGCAAGCGGGTGTAGAAATTCTGCAAGCGAAAGTTCCGAATCAGGGTGTGGCTCTGCGCGATCGCGCCCGTGAAATTCTCAACCAAGAGTCTGAAGTCCAATTTGCCGGACGTGTCCTCATCGATCCAGTCTCCAGTCAACCGGTAATTTACACCGAAAACCTCTTTGTTAAATTCGATAACGAAGAAGAATCAAGTGTCTGCCAAGAGGTATTAAGACGTTACAACTTAACAATTAAACGCCAACTTGAATATGCACGGAATACTTACTTTGTCAATGCACCTGCAAACACTGGTATAGCCATCTTTGACATTGCCGAGCGACTTCTAAATGAAGAATCAGTTGAACTGTGTCATCCTGAACTAGTGCGTGAATCACGCCAACGTCAGGTTTTCCCACAACAGTGGCACTTAAAGCAAACAACAATTAATGGTAAGGTAATTAACGCCCATGCCAACGTTGAGGCCGCTTGGAAATTAAGCGATGGCACAGGGGCAATTATTGCAATTATCGACGACGGTGTGGATCTCGATCATGAAGAGTTCCGTTCCTCTGGAAAGATTGTTGCCCCGCGTGATGTCACACGTAAAAGTGACAATCCAAGACCCGGAAACGACAATAATCACGGTACAGCTTGTGCCGGAGTAGCTTGTGGAAACGGGAAATTTGGCGCATCTGGTGTAGCACCGGGTGCAAAACTAATGCCGATTCGTTTAGCTTCATCGTTGGGGTCACAGGATGAAGCAGATGCTTTTATTTGGGCGGCTCAAAATGGTGCTGATGTTATTTCTTGTAGCTGGGGCCCAGCAGATGGTGTTTGGTTTGAGCCAGACGATCCTCTACACAAGCAAAAAGTACCTCTGCCTGACTCTACAAGACTTGCTATGGACTTTGCAATTAATAAAGGGCGCAACGGCAAGGGATGTGTAATTTTATTCGCGGCTGGTAATGGTAACGAAAGCGTGGATAACGATGGCTACGCTAGTTACCAAAAGGTGATTGCTGTGGCGGCTTGTAACGACTTCGGCACGAGAAGCGCTTACAGCGACTTTGGTCAAGCGGTGTGGTGTGCCTTCCCTAGTAACAATGGTGATAGTTCTCAAACCCCAGGAATTTGGACAACCGATCGCGCTGGTGTAGTTGGCTATAATTCGGGTAATCGGAATCTGGGTGATGCCGGAGGTAACTACACAAGCGAATTCGGTGGAACTTCCAGTGCTTGTCCAGGTGCGGCTGGGGTAGCAGCCTTGATTATTGCCAGAAACCCAAATCTGCGTTGGGACGAAGTAAGAGATATTATAAAACGCTCCTGCGATCGCATCGATCAAGCTGGAGGTAAATATGATGCCAATGGTCGCAGCCCTTTCTACGGTTATGGTCGAATGAATGCTCTCAAAGCTGTAGAATTGGCCAAGCCGGCGCAAACATCGCCCATTACTATATTCAAGGCAGTGCAAGATATCCCCATTAACGACTTACAAACATCAACATTGTCGTTGGCGATCGCTAATACCACCCTCCTGAAATCCATCAAAGTTAATGTAGACATTGAGCATACCTATATTGGGGATCTTGTCGTTACTCTTCTTCCCCCAGTGCAAATAGGTATACTTCCCATCATTCTGCACGATCGCCAAGGCGGAGCTACAGATAATATTAAAACAACTTATGACGAGGTAAACACCCCAAAACTTGCAGCCTTTAAAGGTAAAAATCCCCAAGGAACCTGGACTCTTGAAGTTGCAGATAAAGCTAACGCAGATACAGGAAAGATTCGCAGCTTAACCATTGAAATTGGATTTTAAGCCAATACGCTTGGGTTAAGGGTAGTTGTAGGCTGGGTAGACCCGCATTTCTCACAAGCTTCAGGCGTTTGATAGAGCAGAGGGGCAGAGGGGCAGAGGGGCAGAGGGGCAGAGG
>NZ_NOLK01000348.1:0-2326 GCF_002245985.1 Nostoc sp. 'Peltigera membranacea cyanobiont' 232 | reverse complement strand
TTCCATCCTTGGGCATTTAATCGAATTATGTGGGCGCGATCTCTTGTTCGTTGAGGAACTGTTGTCGCTGACCGCAACTCCAAAAGCGTCAAATCTTCTAAATCTGTTAATCTAACTCGCAATGGAGGAGACATCTCGTAGTACCTGTTTTTTAGACCTTCTCTATCTTATATTTAATTGTAACCACCTACTTACCACTTATGGAATTTGACGGCATTCCAATACCTTACCTCAATGCTTCGTTAATATCATTTGCAAAACGTTATGGAATATATCATGAGAGGACTGATATTTCCTACCGCAATGATTACCAATTATTAATTTACAATCATACTTCTTTTGTTGAGATTATCAAAGATATAGACACGTTAACACAAGCTATGGATCAAGGAGCAACGAGGTATGTTCCGTCGAATTATAAATCGCTTTTTGGAAAAGCTTGTCAAGTAATAGCACTAAAAAAAAATATCGATGCTTACGCTATTGCTGAAATTGTAAAAACTGATGCAGAAGCAGAATATCAAAAAAATTTGACAGAGTTGGAAGCCAAAAAGAAATCAGCAAGGCAAAGAGCTATTTATGAAGAAGAAAAACGAGAACAACTAGAAGAATTTTTAATAAAGGTTGACCGAAAAATGGCGGAATTAGTAAGAGAATTACGGATAACTGTTAGCAAAATTTATAAACCATTTGCAGCTATTGGTGTAATTTGTGGGCTTGGGTATGTTAGTTGGCTTGGTACGCAGTATTGGATAAATGAAAAAAGCGCTCAGGGAGAATTGGCTAATATTCGCACTCAAAATAGAATATTGACAACAGAAAATGAAGAATTAGCTAGCTACAAGAATGTAAAGAGTAAAATACAAAATTTAAATCAAAAGGTTGAAGTTTTAAAAAAAGATAATAACATAATAAAGGCTGAAAATAATAGTTTGAAGGAAGAAGTTACAAAAATTTCTGATGATAATCGTAACTTACGTAACAGAATAGAAAAATGTAATTCAGGATTTGTTCGGTTTAGAAAATGTTAGTTTCAAGATTACTTAAAAAGTTTTGAGCCATAACCTATTATCTAGCAACAGTTGTTGGATGCTGATGTGAAATTAGGTCAAATCTCGTCACTGTTGTAAATGGCTATACCTTCTTGATTATATTGGCAAGTTTTATACTATGCGAGAATGCTAGACGCGATATGATCGCTTACGAAAGTACGCGGCAACGCCGCCGTCGTCGTCGTCGTCGTCGTCGTCAGTAGCGTAGCCTATGTAGACAGCTTCCCAACAGACCTCCCCGTGAACGTCGTCAGTTTTCATTATTTAATGCTGACTTAGGATTGGGGAAATATTCTTATCAACTGTACTAAGATAGCTTCTAAGCTATTTAGCGCAGCGTTAGTGGTTCTTTGATGTTCATCAAAATGACGCTGATGTTCTTCAAAATTTCTTTGTTGCTGTTCCTGACTATCACGTAATTCAAGTAACACATCATCTAAAACTGCACTACGGCTTAATACACGGTCAACATTATTTGTTAAATCATTTACATTATCAGTCAAATTATCAATTTTAGTGGTTAGTGCTGCTATAGCTTCAGTATTCCTAATAGCCAATACTTCAATACGGTCTAGTCTATTTGGTGCTTCAAAATCAGACATAAGTATTTATTCCTTATTTTTAATAAACAAATAAAAGTATGAACTAGTGTACATTCACTGGTGAACCTGATTCCACTAATATAGGTCAATTTCAACTAAATAGAATACTTCTAGTAACTCTACTAGATCCACTACCGCAAGAAAAGTTAAGGAAAATCCCGCGAGGTCTTATGAACTTAAGCATTCAACAGATTGTGCCGGAGGACGTTGCATTAATAGAAGCTCTATTAGCGACCTTTGGTGAGGCGTTCGATGAGGTGGAGACATATAGAAATCCACCTAGTACAGACTACCTGCGGCAACTACTCGATAGTGACTACTTCATTGCGATCGCCGCATTGAAAGAAAATGCGGTAACTCTTGTATTTCTATCTTTCCAAGCTAAGAAAAGAGCGGTTCCACGATAGCCTTTACTTGAGAGGGAGTTTATTGTGCTTTTACCCCCTGGATGACCAAATTGTGAATCATACCCTGACCAAAAATTAACGACATTTCAAGGGTTATAGCCGAATGGCACTAAGAAAAGCTATAAGCTATATTCCATAAGCATTACAGGTATTAATACCTTAAGAGCAGTGGACGCTTCGCTGCGATCGCTATTTTTGTAGGTGCTGTCAAATCGAGGCGGTAAATGTGCAGCGTCGTCCAAAAATTTTTTGTAGTTAGAAAAAG
>NZ_NOLK01000347.1:0-2371 GCF_002245985.1 Nostoc sp. 'Peltigera membranacea cyanobiont' 232 | reverse complement strand
AATGTTATTAATTTTATATACAACAAGTCAATAATTTGTTACTTTTCGTGTTTCACAGCCTCATGAATCTCGTCACACTTTCGTCATGATTTTGTCATCTCTTCGTCAATCTGATATGCAACTATTAGCCACCAGAGGTTTGTTCATTTTTATCAAGTGGGATTACCTGCCTTTCACTTATCTTTAAGTTCTCCTTATCATCTCACCACCTATTCCAGAGGCTTTATTAGTTTCCCTGACTCGGAAGAGTAGTCCTATAGCTTTGTACAATGGTTTTTTTGATCGCGCGGTTGTAGTTCGTTGTAGAGTTCATAATCTTTTTTAAGAAAAAAATTGAATCTAAGTCAAAATTGAATGCTTTTAAAAATCAATTAGGCGAGTATTTATCTAAATAGATAAAGGGAGCATCCAGTTTTGGCAGAAAGGCTCAAATAGCAAGTAAACCATTTAGATAAGCACAACGAACAGAAAGAATTTGGTTGACACTTTCAATATTCCATTGTGCGCCGGATATTTTAATCCTTGCTCCAATCTGTTTAATAGCAGATTCGACAGCTCCAGAACCAATAGAACACAGTTGTTCAGCTTGGTAATAGCTGTAATTAATAATGCGAGTGCGATGTTTTTCGAGATAAGCGATAAATTTCTTAACTTGTTTGCCTCGACAATTATTAAATAAAGCCTGAATTGGCTCTATCTGACCTTGCCACAATAAACTCTCAGCAGCTTTGAGACGCTTTAAAGAACCACCAATTTTATAAAGATTCTCCTTAAGGTGATACCAATCTAAAATTTCCAAACGTTCAAATTTTTCAGTTCCAAACTCTTTAACTAAATTCCAAACTCCATCATGGCCATCTCCCAGGCAAACAAGTGGATTTACCAAAGATTGGCTATTAACGTAATCAATTAATGATTGGTTATCATCAAAAAACGCACCATAGTAAATCCCTTGCAGACGAACGGTTTTATAGTCTCGCCAGTAACAGCCTGCTTTCGGTTTACCCCTGAGTCGGACTTTTCCTCCATCTACGCTGACTTCTGAAACTGATTGTTTAGCAAGTGGTAATTGAAAATCTTGTGACAGCACTAGTTGTTGTTGCGTTGAGTGACTCACTTTTACTCCTGTCAATGCCTCAATCTCGATCTCTGCTTTTTGGTATGATTCATTAGCTGATAGCCTCAAACAGCACTTTTGAAGCAATGGACTTAATCGACTCCTTGGCTTCAAACCCAGTCTCTGTATCTGTTTAGCTTTAAGAGTCAATTCTCCTACTAGGCTTTTTATTTTCCTGGTTTTACCTACTTTTGTTCCTGTTTTTTGTTCAATAAAAAAAGGGCTATTTCTGGGCTGACTAGTTCTAATACTTGACTACGAACCGTTTTTTCTATGCCTTCAAGGTCTGTCAGCTTACTTTTGTCTGCTTCTTCATACAGTAGTATTGACAATTCTTTTAAGCAGGCTTTGATCCGTTCTTGTTTCTCTTGGTTCATTGTCAGCGATCGCACAGGGTTATTTCCCTTTATATTTTCCCATAAATGATAAATCTTCCAAAAGTGGATGCTCCCTAGATAAAAGGGTATCTTCACGCTTGAGATACCCAGGTGCTTAAGAAAAATAATCTAAACAAGTTATGAATTTACCACACAATATCTGTATAGGACTTGGCGCTGGTGTGTCAGGGGTGTGTATTGGCATGGCGATTTTTGCTAGAGTCAGACTTCAGACTCAACTGCTTGAAAAACCTATAAACTGAATGGCTCCTACAGTCAAAATGACAGTGAACTTTGATATCAAGTCCAGCCTGTGCTGCCAGTCGCCCAAGCAGCTTTCGCACTGCATCAGTAGACATCACCTCATTGCAGACACGAGATAGCAGCAACAATCAACCTAGCGCAATCTCTGATGACCAGAAATCAAATCAGAATAACATTGATAGTGATAAATGTGCTGAATAAGACAAATAAATCACATAACCTGATCGTATTTTATATCTGGTTATAGAGCGAGCGGCGCGCGAGATGCCATAATTTTGCCCCGATTAAAATTGCACAAAAGTTTTTCAAGGTTAGGTTTTGTTAGCAAGATAGCGTAAGCACCCAAAAAGCTTAATTTCGAGTTGGTATTGCGTGCTGGGATAGAGATTTGACTAATGCCTTTGCAACTGCTTTGGCAGATTGAGGATTTTGTCCGGTGATGAGGCGATCGCTCACTTCGACATGGGGAATAAAGGGAAGTATCCCCAGGGTTAGCGCATCTCAAACTCTATTGACAGTTGGATTCTAGCAGAGAGTTAAGTTTGAGAAAGCCGCCGTCAAAACGGAAAGCATATACTGATCATTCATAGCGGCTCGCCGAGACTTTTGGCGA
>NZ_NOLK01000346.1:0-2387 GCF_002245985.1 Nostoc sp. 'Peltigera membranacea cyanobiont' 232 | reverse complement strand
AATCATTTTCTCCCATTCTCCAATTGTTTTACGCGGATATGAGTTTGACCTCGACTACACAGCACGGGTGCATTAGGATTGTCAAAATTCCGAGTGTGGCTGGATGGATGATACTGTGTAGAGCGATGCCTACGGCGGAACGAAAAGCGACCATCGCTAAATAGCGATTTCTTACTACTGAGAAGCCTTTGGAGTTTCAGTTGGCGGATGTTTAATTTCTCCCTCGCTGTAACCTAAGTTATACATACTCACCGATTACGGTGGGTGGGTAGACCGGGAGCTTAACCCTACTTTTTATACATCAAACAATGCTCCCGTAGCTCTTAACTCCTAAGACAGTTGAGCATCCGTAATGTGGCTGCTGCTGCATAATTACGCCGTGTCCCAAGATTAGGAGAAAAAGCATTTCCAGTTTCATTCACGGGAGTTGCAACACCGCAGTAGACAGACATCTCTATAATTTGTTTTTGCGCCCAATGGTTAGATATATCACTGAACGCTATCGCCTGTTGCTTGTTTATCATACCTGAACCTCCTCCCCCCTCCAGGGCGTACTGAACAGCTTTACGCAATACCGTTATCAACTCAGCACGAGTTACTGTTTGGGTAGGACGAAAAGTACCATCAGAATAGCCTTGCATAATCCCATTATTTTTTGCCCAGTCAATCATTGCAGCACTCCAACGAGTTACCTTTACATCCGAAAAAGGCTTGCTGGTGACTTTCAATAAGTTTCCTGCTGCTGGCGGTGGGTCGTGTGGCACAGTCGCACTACTTACGGGTAGCTTACTGAGCGCGTTTATTACCATCGATATCATCTGTTTCCGTGTTAACTCTAACGTAGGACGAAAGGTATTATTAGAAGTGAAGCCTGCAATAAGACCTTTCTGAACAGCCTCTTGAATCTCTTGGGCATAAACATCAGCGTTAACATCGGTAAAGCTTGGGACTTCAGCAACTACTGGTTTAGTCATGAAAGCGTATAACAAGATAATCGCAGTAGTACCTGCGAAAGCTTTGGCAGTTAGTGAACCCAAAAAATTAAAAGTTGATTTGAGCAAAGGTTTCATAATTAATTAAATGATGAATTGAATGCTTACCTTTGTAGACGTTGTTCTCTTTAATCCAGTTTCTTAAAGTTATTAGTTATACCTGTAACTTTGCTATTGCTGTCGTCGGGCGGCAGATGATTGGGCGATCGCCCGAATGCTACCAATACTGCTCGGGTTTTGGATTTTAAACTGGAATTTAATTTGAGGTGCATATTAAACGGAAAGGGAAAATTTCATTTCTTTCTCTTTTACCCCACTTCTGCAAGAAGTTTACTGATGATGCTTTTACAGTTACATATCAAGGTTTTCTCTTGAAGATGCCTGTTCGTTACATACATTAATTACATAGCGTAAGAAGCGTACTGCTTCAACAGCGCGGCTCACTTTGCTGCGATAAGAGGAACCATGCCGAATTTCACGGAGGTTAATTGCCTCTTGAATAAGTTGATGCCACTTTGATGGAAGATGCACCAATGCATATCGACCGGCCTCCGTTTTGGAGAGGATTTCATGCTCTCTCAACACGTAAAACAGACGCAGAACGCCAAGCACAGCCCATTCAATACCACTATCTGTTAATAAATATGCTACTTTACCTGGCGCTCGTGTCCAACTCACCCAATAGCTGTTGAGATTTTCCTTCATCTTTCTTTGCAGTAGATTCCAATCGACTGTAAATGCAAGGTTTTCTAGTGGAAGTCCAATCAGACAAATCCCTCGATGTTTCAACACCCACCAAGTGGCTTGGTTTATGTCATGATATCCAGCAGAGTGCAGAACGCAAGATAAGTGCGGGACATTTAGCGATCGCTGTTATTGAAGGCATCGCGGAGTGAATGCCAAATTTTCTGGCTTCATAACTGGCTGCTGCAACTACGCCTCGCTGATTCGGGCTGCCACCGACGACTAACGGTTTACCTCGGTAGCTAGGGTTGTCTCGCTGTTCCACCGATGCGTAGAAGGCATCCATATCAACGTGAACTATCTTCCTGGTTCTAGCGACAGATTCTTGTCCCAAGGGTAGCTCCACCACAAACAGTCTCGTTTTTTACGCACTATGCCACGAACAAATTAAATCCTAAATTATAAACTACTTCGTCAAGCAGATAGCTGGGCTGATATTTGTTTGTATTTGTGTGTGGCGATCAGTATTTGGTTAGTATATCCCCAAGTAATCATCAATTTTCGAGTACCTTTATTATCCGCGGTTACTATCCAACTAATATTATTCACAATTAGTTTAATCAAGTTTCAGAAATTCCCTAGTTTCCATACCTACACTGCTAAAGCATGGGGATTAGCTCTACTTACGGCGACAGTCGGGTTATTTGGTTT
>NZ_NOLK01000345.1:0-2424 GCF_002245985.1 Nostoc sp. 'Peltigera membranacea cyanobiont' 232 | reverse complement strand
AGATTGGCAAAAGAGGCTGGGTTGTTTTGACCAAAGATGGCAGGATTAGCAACAACTTAATAGAAAGGATTGCTGTTGCACGCGCTCAGGTAAAGATGTTTATATTTGCTTCCCAAAGTGTATCAGGAGAAGAGATGGCTTCAATCTTCCTAAAAGCGATCATCCCAATGCAAGAATTCGTTCGTAAACATCCTGCCCCATTCATCGCCAAAATCTACCGTGATAGCAGCATTACCATGTGGAAGGACAGCGAAAAACTAGTGGAAGAATCACAGCAGTTTTTGTAAACATTTAGCGAAGACTAGCAAAAACTGTTCTCATCATTCTACCTTCTCTATAAGACGCTATTGGTACAGGTTTATCCCTGGTGATCGGGATATTGAAAACGGCTCATCAATTCCTTAGCGTAACTTTCTGCACGGTTGCTCATTTCACCCCTAACCCCATGATGGCGTTGACTGATCAAACAAAAAAGCGGTTTTACTCACCCGTTTTTAACTTTGGTTTTGGTTTGGGACGCGGCACAGAGGTATTATTCTGACTAGTCGCTCTTGACTTACCTTTCTTCCGTGCAGGTGGTGCTGCTGCTCTTTCCGCCTTCTTAGCTGCTGACTGCACTGTGGCTTTATCCTCCTTAGACGCTTTGAGAAATCTGGGTGCAGAATCTTTAGGTAGCGCAGTCAGTGCAACAAAACCGAAGACATCACGCCCCGGCAGAAATTTGGCCTTGATTGTGACAAAGACTCTTGCTCCTTGCTCTTCTTTAGCCACCTTGGGATTAAATCTGAAGGGTCGAACGGGTGCATCCTTCCATAGCAAAGGTATATGACTTGCCTTCATGAATTTCACCTTTCGGGCAGGCTCGGCCTGCTTAATAAATTCGAGTCTTTCATCAGAGAAATTTCGGAACACGGAGATACAGGGAGTAGAGCAGACAGGAATGAACTGCCATAATCCCGATAATTTAAACTCCAGGTCTTCTAACTCCCCTGAGACTGCATCTAGTTTTCGCCCTCTGTCAAAGCCCACTAACTGAAAAGCGATGCGATGCGGTTGCTCTCTGCGTGGAAAGTGAATTGCCTTTGGATAAACAACCAAACGCTGATTATGGTTGCCAGTATTTTCTATTTCCTTCTTGAGAGCGTTTAATACATTCCATTGTCGCTTGGAGTAGTAAAGTGGGTATTCATAGCTACCGATAGTAACAGTGCTTTGTCCATCAGCAGTAAAGTTGATCGACCCAGTAATTACCCCAACAGCTTGAAATATTGCTGCTGGCGATTCAATTTCTGTTGATGTTGACGTATCAACATTTACTTGCTCTTCATCCGATGGAGTTTCAACTGTCGGTACTGCTTGGGTTGACTCAGGCGAGGTAAATTCAGCAGATGCCATGATTATTGTTTTTGTTTGAAATCGCGGTCTAATTCAATCTTAATTGTCTATCAAGTGTCTACATGACTGGCGGCATTGTCGATGCTGCAAAATTCCCTAATCGGGTTTTACATCGGTGACAATAACTGTTAACTGATTTAATGCCCTAATGCAGAAATTTTATCCAATCACTCCTGAATATTTCTATGGAGCATACTTTACCTTTAAAGCCTCGATACTCAATTGTTGCGCTACAAAAATATGTTTCCATTAGTTGAACGCTCTTAATGATTCCGACTTGCCACTTGCGAACACTGTCGTTGAAAAACTCAACTTTATCCCCAACTTTAAATTCCGGGCAAGATAATTCGCTTTCTCGTGTAGTTATCAATTCACCATCTTGTCGAGGAGAAAACCTAGCTACAGCAGGGCTGTCCAGGCTGTCCAAGGAGTTTTCGGCAAGATTAACTGGTTGGACAGGCTCAAACCCAGTCACAGTAAGGCTGTCCAGGTTGTCCACAAAGTCTAGGGGGACTGAAGGGTTATCAGTTAAATTGACAAATTGATTAATTCGACTTTCATTATTTTCCTCATCTTTTTTTTGCAATGCTAATTCTTGGGGGAGGACAATTGGACAGGGTGGACAGCCCTGCTGTGTAAGGCTTTCAGCCTGTCCAGGGTTAAAAATCGGGGGGTCTTGTGCTTGGACAGGGTGGACAGGTAAGCTGTGTAAGGGTTCTGGCGTTTTAGTTGGGTGAAAAAACTCCTCAAATTCCTCTATTCCCCCTTCAAGGCATTTATCTTTAAAGCAATACCAAAATTCCGCCCTGGATTGTGAAGAATCCGGTGGCCCCTCCGGTACTTTCATCTCAAAGACCCCAGGCACGTAGTCAATAAATGTAAAGTGGGACTGAATTCTTTCGCGCTTTCCGTTGACCGTGGGTGTCCAGCTACGTTCCTTGAAGTTGTGGGGCAAGACTGTTTTTAAATGGCTAATAAATTTGGACATCCCCAAAGGAGCATAACCATGTTCCCGGCAGTAAAGTACAT
>NZ_NOLK01000344.1:0-2443 GCF_002245985.1 Nostoc sp. 'Peltigera membranacea cyanobiont' 232 | reverse complement strand
CAATTGTTGTGCAACGACCAAATGAGTTTGAGCTTGAGGGCAAAGACACTCACATAAACTATTCAATTCTCAATGGAGTTTCACAGCTTGATTACAGAACACAAAACATCAAGCAGCATTTTAGTGGCGACCAAATTCAGACATTAGATACTGATATTGGGACACTACTGACGGTAATTATTAGCAAACCACCAAACCCTGACATTGGAGGAAATATAGTCAAACTGAGCTTCCTCCTACCAATTATCAATCTAGCTATCGGCAACAAAGAAACTTCCCTCCTTACCGAAGCCATTTTGACCACTCAAAAAACATCAGGATTTATTCGTACTCCACTATTTGGACAATTACAGTCATATCAGACTTTAGTACTCAGAGGAACTGCTAGATACCACTAGATAGGGACTAATTTCTGAAATTAATTCGGATGAAGAGGAATTTATCAATTATCGCTATACTACCTTTTTGTCACATCAGCCGCCTGACCCAGTAACTATAGTCTCCGACTTGGGAGTGTAAGTAGTAATACACGCGCATTCCCGTTTTGATATCAATTATTGGATAACGCCGGCCTATTATCAAATCTAAGTTAGAAATTTTTACTAACTTCTGACCGATTAGTTTGAGAAAATCTTCGTGTGCAAGCCCTGACTGTCTAATCAGTATATGTAAGCTTATGCACTAACGATTTTAGTAGGATTCAAGCTTTCAAATCAGTAGTTATATACCAATAAGACAGACAGGGTGTGCAAGCCTAATCGGAATTAAGCTAAAGTCAATAGTTAACAATTGAGAATCCATACAGATTGTACCAATGTACATTCAGCAAATTGGAGAAATTTTGATCTCCTTTTCACAGATTTTGGATTCAATACAATTATTAATTTATCATTCCTAATTCCTAATTCAAAATTGATTCCCCTGCCTCTATTGGGAATCCTATTTTTGGTGGGTTTTAAATCCCTCAATGTCACAGAAATAGGAATTATTAATCATGAATTAGGAATTTTTTCAAAAGTTCAAAGTCTGCATCCTACAGTCGAGGCAGTATTTGAAAAATCAACTATCTTTGCCCTGTTTAGATCACTTAGGCGCACGGAAACCGGCAAGTTGTGCTGTTGCTGGGTCTTTAAAACAAATATCCGGTTTGACTTTTTCGTAATCTAAAGTTTTGGGAAGGTGATAAATGTTGCCTCTATTATTCGTAATTTTGCCTTTTACCAGTGCATCACTTGGGCAAGTTGTTTCGTTTTGTGGTTTCACTCCAAGATTTTGTGCTGCTGCTAAAACTGCTGCTTTATTCGCCGATGCTCGCTTCTTAGAACTAGAAGTTGTATTTCCAGGTACAGGACTAGCTGCTGTACTAGAGGTAGGATTAGCTGCTTGCTGTACTAGAAGCAGGACTAGCTGGAGCAACAGCAGTTGGTGTTTGAGGCGTAGTGCTAGTAGATTCTTCAGGTTTTTTACCACAACTACCTAGCATCATTACTGTAAATAACATCACTACAATGCTCAATTGACGAGGTTTAAGTTGATTGTTCATGCGGGAATGGCACTAAGAAAAGCTCTAAGCTATGCTCTGTAATCATTACAGGCATTGATGCCATTAAGCAGTCAAGGAGTAGCTGCGATCGCTATTTTTGTAGGTGCTGTGAAATGGGGGCAGTAAGGGTGCGGGTTGCCCAAAAAAATTTTTAGATAGGAAAAGCTTACTCGTTCATGAAATACTTTCACAGGAGACGAGCAAGCAATATAACTATTATCACTGTGACACTACGAGTACAAATTCTCAAGGACAAATTTAGTCAAAGTTTAGGATTGCCTTTTCAAGAGCTATTACCAACAAGTGTAATTGAGCAAGCACTCAGGGAGCTAAAAATTAGATATTATCAGCGATTATTTGACCCAATAGTAACGCTTTGGGCATTTTTATCTCAGGTAATAGAAGCTGATAAAAGTTGCCATAATGCAGTGAGTAAAGTCATCGCTTATTTGGCAGGTTTGGAAGTAGAAATTCCCTCAACTGATACAAGTGCTTATTGTCAAGCGCGGTCGAGATTACCAGAGACATTATTACAAAAACTTTTTCGTCAGACGGGACAGATACTAGAAGAAAAAGTGACAGCAGAATATTTATGGTGTGGTCGAAATGTGAAAGTAATAGATGGGTCTACCGTATCAATGCCTGATACTGCCGAAAACCAGAAAGCATATCCCCAACCTAGTAGCCAAAAGCCTGGATGCGGGTTCCCAATTGCGAAAATTGGTGTGATATTCAGTTTAGCTACTGGAGCTGCTATGGCTCTATGTATAGACGTTATAGCGGTATGCATTTGAATGAGATACGAACTTATGTACTACAAGGATTGTGTACTGAAATTAATAGTTACCTAGAAAACTTTAGACTGGTTCTAAATATTCAGTGAAACAGTAGCAACAATGA
>NZ_NOLK01000343.1:0-2453 GCF_002245985.1 Nostoc sp. 'Peltigera membranacea cyanobiont' 232 | reverse complement strand
CTCTGTCGGCGTGGATTTGTGCATCACCTGCAATCCTTGCTGCACCCTCTCCGATGAGTCGGGCATCGACTGCGATCGCCTTGACATCAACTATTGTTGCTTCATTCCGAGCAATGCGGTTTTGCAACCCCAGCAATTTACCCAGGATGCCCGACACGCTATTGCCGAGAAATTCCAACCCACGCTCAACTGCGTCGATACGTTCACCAAGGATGTTAAGGTTGGCAGTTTGTTCAATTATCACGAATATTTGTGAAATAAGGACAAATATTCCTGCTATTTTGCCTGCTAGCCGTCCTGTTGCTGCTAGTGCTTCATTGCTTATCCCTACGGCATTCGCTGCTGTTTGTATAGCAGCGCCGATCTTCCCTTCCAAGGCATTTAATGCCCTACCAAATCCGTCCATACGTTCGGAAAAACCTTTCACCAGCCCCTTAGCTCCGTCTACGGCTGCATTAGCGTCTAATGCAGATTTCGCGGACTTACTGGCACTGTTAGCAGCGTCACCTACAAAAGTTCTTGTTTTGTCTATTAATCCCTCCACTAATGAAGCGTCCTTGGCAACAGTATCTCTATACGCCTTAGCGGCGTTAGCAGAGGCTTCCGAGGAATTGGCATTATTTAAGGCATTATTAGCGTTTCTCAGAGCGATCGCTGCTTGCTCCTCCGCTGTCAAAGATGCCTTAACCGATGTTTCTTTTGCTCCTGCGGATACCTCAGCATAGTTTTTTGAACTTGCTGCGCTGTCGCCTGCTACTTTCGCTTTCAATTCAGCAATTTCCTTCGCTTTTGCCGATGCCACGGCATCTTCTAGCGCTGAGGATGCACTTGATTTACTGTTTCGCGCCGATGACTCTGCCCTGGCAGCTGCGTTTTCCACTCTTTGTATGTCTGCCCTCATCGCTGCGTCGTATGCCTCCACTGCTGATTTTTCAGCTTTGGTAGCAAGTCCGTTGGCAATATTTTGTCGAAATTGCTGGATTTCCGTATCTATAGCATTTCGTTGTAACCTCAAGTCAGCGATAGTAGCGTAATTGCCGGGCTGAAAACTATTAACTTTTTGCAGCGCGGTATTTGCAGTCTTATTAGCTGTCCGTGCGTCTGTTGATGCAGCTTCAAGATGAATCGTAACTTCATTGATTTGAGGATTGACGATCTCATTCACTATTTGCCGTACCTTAGCTTCAGATAGGTTATTTAATCTACCTACCAGTGTGTTGAGAGTCGCTATTTGTTGCGCTAAATCATCACAACTACTACTCATTGTTTCGACCTCAAACCGTCACCAATTGCTTTTAATTTTGCCGATGTGCTAGCACAGTCGTTGCAACAATACCCAGGGTAGCTGTCACTGTGACATTTGCATTTACCGGGTGGACAATCATCATCACAAGAAACAGTAAATCGACCGTCGTCGGATGGATACAGCACACCATTAATTGACAAGCCTTGTAGTGTCACATCATAACTGCAACTGCCAATATTATCTCCGTAGTAATTATCAAAATTGCTACTAATATTTTTGCCATTGATTGATGGAATTGGGCAGCTTAATACTCTAGCGCCGTTGTCGTAAGTTTGTCCCGGCGGATTCATTGAAACACTACTGACGAAGAAATTATATGATTCAGATATGGGAGCGGTCATCACGTGAGTAAAACTGTCAGCTTTACTGCCTATTACAACCATCGCAGGTGCGTCAACTACAATGGTTAGCTTGGGAGATAATATCGTAACAGTAACTTTTTTGCTTCCTTCACAGTAGATCATTGTTTCACGCCCCAAATCTTCGTGCAAACAAAATAGTAATTTGCAGATGATGCATTTTTACCAGTCACTACTATCTGGAATTCCTGAATTCCTGGGGTAGTGATAGTAACTGTTTTAGTCACAATAGCTGCACCGACGAATGAACCAGAGTAGAGGTCAATACTGCCAGCAATAGCCGTACCATTGACATGCAGAACACCAATCCCTCTATTATTTGCTTGGCTGACAAGGAAACTTATGGCGTATGTCCCAGCGTCAAGTGGTGCGTTGAATTTAAATGTATCGTTCGTTGCTGGCGGTAGTTGAATCGTAGCCGTACCATACGCATAAGATGCGTAATCATAAGTAAGAGAAGCGCCAACAACTACTGTGCTTTCATCGTGCCAGTGAGAAAATGATGTCGGGTATACACCACCGCTACTAGAGATACCAGAAAGTAAATCACTTTTTTTAATACTTTTATAAGCGCTGTCTGATGCTGTCTCAATGAGTAAAATGTCATCACTTGATGCGTTCGTTATCTGTGGGTATTCATCAATTTTCATAGGGTGATATCTGAGAGTACAAGAAACAAAAATTTATCCAATTTTTAGATAGTAAGTATCCCCAGAATTGCACCCATGTACTGCTGTAATAAAGATGATTGTCGTAGGTAATGGGAATATTATTTTCGTCAATCACAC
>NZ_NOLK01000342.1:0-2455 GCF_002245985.1 Nostoc sp. 'Peltigera membranacea cyanobiont' 232 | reverse complement strand
CTCGTGAAACCGTCAATGTCTTGATGGAATGCATCGTTGACACCTGTCTTTGCGGTTTATTGTTCTATGCCTGGGGCTTTGCCTTCATGTTCAGTCATGGTAACGGCTTGATTGGACTGAATTGGTTTTTCTTGCAAGGTGCGCCCGCGACTTATGAAAGTTCAGGTGTGGCATTCCTAGCATTTTGGCTGTTTCAGTTTGCCTTTGCAGACACCTGCTCGACGATTACCTCTGGGGCGATGATTGGGCGGACAGGGTTTATTGGCGATCTTCTCTACAGCTTTGGCGTTTCTGGATTCATCTACCCAATTATCGGACACTGGGCTTGGGGTCCAGACGGTTTTCTGGTAACGATGGGCAGCAAAGATGGTTTCCTGCCCTTCTTGGGAACTGGCTTCCATGACTTTGCAGGCTCTACAGTTGTTCACACCATTGGGGGATTCATTGCCCTGGCGGGTGCGATTGTCCTCGGGCCGCGTTTGGGTCGTCGGTTCAAGCGCGACGGTGGCGGCCCGATGTTACCCCATGACCTTGTAATTGCTGCATCCGGCGGTCTGATTCTGTGGTTCGGCTGGTACGGTTTCAACCCCGGCTCGACACTTTCTGCGATGGACTTTGTGGGGACTGGACGGGTTGCCGCCAATACTACCTTGGCAGCATGTTCCGGCGGTCTGTCGGCACTGTTTTTTGGATATCCGAAAACACAAAAGTGGGATTTGAGCTTCACAGTCAACGGGTTTTTGGCAGGCTTGGTTGCGATTACTTGCCCCTGCTATTGGGTGAATCCAACAGGTTCTATCATCATTGGGGCGGTAGCTGGCGTAGTTGTCATTCTAGGCATAGACCTTTTGGAATGGCTTCGGATTGACGACCCCATCGGTGCAGTTCCTGTACATGGTTTTTGCGGAATCTGGGGAACGTGGTCGCTGGGCTTGTTTGCCACTGGTGAATTCGGCGCGAGTGGCCCCATCTTACCTGATGTCTCTGCGCCCTTAAGAGGTCTGTTTTATGGTGGGGGAATACAGGTGTTGAGCGCACAAGTTATTGGCAACCTAATTATTACTGTGTCTACATTCTCTGTGGCACTGGGGTTGATGTATTTGGTAAATTTAACCGGGACACTGCGTGTGTCGAAAGAAGGCGAATTAGAAGGTTTGGATTTACACGAGCATGGCATACCAGCCTACCCGGAATATGTCATTAGTTCATCAGCTAACACTGGCAGCTCTCCATTAGAAGAATTGAATAGATAGAGAGTTTTGCCAAGCGCACCCATAACAGAGAAAAGTGCCAAAAATTCATCAGTCTTCATCCCCATCAGTCGGTGGGGCTTTTTTATGGAGAAAAAGTCGGGATTTGATAGTTACAAGACATCGATTCCCAGGCGGAATATACAAATACTTGAGTCTTTTTAATCAGTCGTCTGTTTACAGCGATCGCATGTGATGAAAATGGTACAGCTTTAAGTGTGCATCCAATTGGTCAAAATCTCATTTTCGGGTAAAAGTTGAAAAATTTTGATGAAACTCTCTCTGGGTAGCGTTTTCAGGCGTTGCATGGCGGCTCATAGCAGCTTCGCTACTTTCTCCCCAAATTGGTAAACGCTAGAGAGTTCGTCAGAAAAAAACTTCGCATACGAACTAAAAACTTACTCTAATGGCAGAATTATGGCTGATTTATGGAAAATCAAAAATTGGCTCCCATTATGGCTGATTTCTGGCATCTCAATGGCAAATCAATGGAATTTTGAAACCTCAATTATCAACTAATTAAAACTATTGAGAATTAGGGTTAAAACTGGCTCCCATTATCGCACACCAATGGCAGGGCTACGGCAAACCTACGGTAAATCACCTAAATTCCGCATTTTTAAATATCACAGTGACATTATGCTCCAGCCAAAAAATAATATTGAATTCTGACGCACAGTACGCCATATTTGGCGGAAAGTTTTTTGAGCGAAAAGTGACGATTTAAGTAAATTTCAAATCACTTGAATCAAAATTAACTACTAAAAAACTACTTTTATGCTACAAAAGTGACTGTACAGTTCACTACTAGAACGCTGACTATTAAAGACTCAATTCATCATCCTGCTCCTGCTGGCGTTGCTGTTGCTGCTGTTGCCTTAACTGTCGCCCATAATCTATAAGCTGCTGATTCCAATCGTCAGCTTTGCACTTGAGCCGCTTGGACTGTGGCAGTAGTTCCTTAACAACTCGTGCAGCTGCATTACCAGATCCAGAAGGATCAAAAGCCACCATAACATTAGGAATATGCTGCAATTGCTCTACTGGTAAACTTTTGGGATTATCTACCGCCATGTACGAATGGCACTAAGAAAAGCCGAAACCCTTGCGGTTTAAGCAGTTTGCAATTGCTTGCGTAATTCATGCCGGGGTTTCGTCATCAAGGGGTAAATTTTTGGGCGACGTTTACGGACTCGTGGTTCATT
>NZ_NOLK01000341.1:0-2535 GCF_002245985.1 Nostoc sp. 'Peltigera membranacea cyanobiont' 232 | reverse complement strand
AGGTTTATCTATCAGTTATCAGATTGTTACTCAAAAACATCAAGGAAAATTGCAGTGTAATTCCACTTTGGGTAAAGGTACAGAATTTGTGATGGCAATTCCATTAAACCAGCAAAGGCAGCAAGCTGCCTAATTGGGGGCAAAAGTAGCGTTTTCAAAAAAGTATAACTCCAGATGAGAAGCAAGTTTCACCTACGCTGTTTCTATGTTCCCCCGATGTTGACTGTTGCTGACTGTAGCCAAGACACTCCAGCTTCGCCGTCACAGTGATTCAGCAAACACTGATATAATTATGACGAAACAGCTACGCTGTTATCGTTCTTCATCCCACCCGGAATAACCCGAAACTGTCCCCTCAGCTACGCTGTCGTACCCTCGCCCCCAGTCTCTCGTCGTGTCTCCGTACCCCCGTAGTACTCGATACCTAGCCCACCCCCGTATCTGGGCTAGAAGCAAGCCGTGCTTTTTGCCTACGGCAAACCTCGCTACGCTCGGACGACAGGCTTGCCAAAGTGGGAAGTTTCCCCCTTTGGATACCCCCTCTCATACCTCCCACAGTTATGCGCCCGAAACTGTCAAAAAACCTGCTGCGTACTAAAACATTGGAAGCTCGTGTCAATGCAATCGAACACGAGATGATTAAGCTCAAAGCACAAGACGCGGGACTAAGCATAGCTGAATTAACCAGACGCAGTGTTTTACTCAAACCACTGCCCAAACGATTGAGCAAAATAACCCTAGCTACTTACCGAGAATTAGTACGCATCGGTAGCAATATTAATCAACTCACCAGAGCTACTAACACAGCTATTAAAATGGGACTGCGACCACCCGCAGATCCAGAACAACTGAAACAGTTACAAGAACTCTTACAAAAAATTGGTCGGGAACTGTCACAAATCGAAACTGAAATCACTGATGACGATGATATTGATGACGACGGAGATCAGGAAGACTGGGAGTAAAAATGATTGGCAACCAAACCAAAGGTAAAAGCTTTCGTGGACTCCTTGACTATCTTGAAAACAAAGAGGAGTCATCTTTAATTGGCGGCAATATGTTTGGCACAAATGCCAGAGAATTAGCCAGAGAATTCCGATTGTCTCGACAACTTAACCCAGAAGCAGAAAAAGTAGTTCATCATGTTTCGCTTTCACTAAGCCCAGGTGAACAACTAGACAATGATACTTGGTGCGAGGTTGCCGACAAGTATATGAATGCAATGGGTTACACAGCTAACCAATATGCCATCTACCGCCACAGCGATCGCAACCACGACCATATACATATTTGTGCCAGTAGAATCAGTTTGGATGATGGCAAGATTACCCGCGATAGCTGGGAGTATGTGCGCTCTGAAAAAATCATTCGACAGCTAGAACTAAAATATGGGTTACAGCAAGCTCTAAGTAGTAAAGAGAAACTGAGCCGCGCTCCGAGTTCCGGGCAACAGCAACGATTTGAGAGAGAACAATTGGAGTATGAGCAGGGTGAGAGAAACACGCCGCCACAACAGCCAATCAAAACCCAACTAATTGAATTAATCGACCGCGCCACAGTAGATAAACCGACTATGCCCCAACTGATGGAACGATTGCAACTGTTGGGTGTAGAAGTTCGTCACGGGCTAACGCGCAACGGTAAAAGTAAAGGCATTTCGTATTCCTGGAATGATCAGAAATTTAGCGGTACATCTTTGGGGCCTGCCTATACCTTCCCAGGACTGCAAAAACATCGTGGCATTGACTACCAACCAGAACGTGATGATGAGCGCATTAATCAAATTCTGGTGATTCCTGCTAAACCACTCCCAATTGAGCAGTTAGAAAAGTTTCTTCAAGAGATTGAACGCAAACAGCGACAGCCTCAGTTCACTCCACCACCAGAGGATAAAGTTGTTTGGCAAGTGTTGCACAAGTATTTGGACGAGAAACGCTACATACCAGATTATATTGTGCAAGGATTACATAATAATCAGTTGCTTTACATGGATGAGCAACGAAATATTTTGTTTATCAAGCGTGATTTAGATGGTGAAAAAACTGGCGCATTAGTTTGGTCAAAGCCTAGAGAAAATCATCGCACTGTGGAGTACGACCAAAACACCTCTACACAAAAAGGTTGGTTTTATTTGAGATTGGGAGGGCAACCAACGGACAAGGTAGAAAACGTCTTTTTGTGTTCTACACCGATTGATGCCATGTCAGCAGCCACCTACCTGATCTCAAGTTGCAAGGGACTACCACCAACTAGAACCATGTTGATGGTAGCTGATGACCCGAATAACCTACCTATGGAATTTCTCAAGAGTTTCAATAGGGTGGTTGTAGCATTCAATAATGATGAGCAGGGGAATAACGCAGCTAGTGCAGTTTTAGAATTGCTGCCACAGGGTAAAAGGCTCAAAACCGAATGGCACTAAGAAAAGCTCTAAGCTGTGCGGGATAAGCGCTACAGATTTTAAAGCTATTGAACAGTGAATGAAGGTCTTGGATGGAACAAGTGAAAGTCCAGGATGCAATAGCTGCGATCGCA
>NZ_NOLK01000340.1:0-2580 GCF_002245985.1 Nostoc sp. 'Peltigera membranacea cyanobiont' 232 | reverse complement strand
CGGTATTTCATTCACTCTCAACCGTTTTATTGGCCCTGGTCGTTTGGGGTTACAGTCTATGACTTACCACCCACCAGCACCAGAGGGCGCTACTCAAATCGGTGGCAGCAGTAATTTGAGTTAAAGTGGCAGATGGAGTTTAGACTAAATGGCAGGCTGGCAGGCTGTCAAAGAAAAAATAGAGGGTGTGCTTGAACACCTGGGGGATTGATTGCGATCGCATACACTCATCTAGTCTGAAATTTTAATTTCACACCAC
The DNA here is from genome assembly GCF_002245985.1 of Nostoc sp. 'Peltigera membranacea cyanobiont' 232. NCBI lineage: Bacteria > Bacillati > Cyanobacteriota > Cyanophyceae > Nostocales > Nostocaceae > Nostoc > Nostoc sp. 'Peltigera membranacea cyanobiont' 232. The sequence continues at coordinate 2,321 of NZ_NOLK01000340.1, read as the reverse complement.
TTTTCCCCAAAAACTCACACAAGGGCAAAAAAGTTACTTATTGCCAGGAATCAGTAATTGGGGTTGTATTAGTGGCATTATTCAATCCAGGTAATCCATAGCTTGCTTCAATCGTGCGTAACACATTGTAGTGATTGATATTCTCACTATATTGTCCCGTTCTAACGTGAGCGCCATAAAAGATAGTTACAATCCGATTGCTGGTTGTGCCATTATCTTCATCAAAGGTAACTATCAGCAAGCTGTTGTGAGTTTTAGCCCACTGTGCATAGGCATCCAGATTATTTTCCAGCCAGGTATCACCTTGTTGAATCGTGCCATTGTGCATATCATCTAGTTGGTTAGGAACAACAACGGAGACAGTAGGCAGATTGGCAAAATTAGCAGGCGAAGGAAAACTTGTAAACGGTTGATTTACAGAACTAGCAACATTAGTGAAATCAACCCAAGGGTTGTGTTTACGATAGTAACCATTAGACCCACCGGAGTTACAACCTGTATAACCAACACTGGGCAGACTCTCCGAATAACCTGTAAAAGTCTTGCCAATGCCCAATAACTGGGTAGTCAGACTAGCTCCGCTAAATGTTAATGGACAATTATCGTTTGTCACACCTTGTGTAGAGCCACTAAACAAGGCTAAGTAGTTGGGTTGGCTTGGGTGTGTCACACCGTGGGAATTTGTAAAGAGAGCGCCTTGCGTTGCTAGTGAATTGATATATGGAGCGCTACTCGAACTGATAATTTGTGAATACCCGTGGTTTTCTTCAATGACGACGACGATGTGATCGAAAGTTGGCACTGTGGCTGCTAACGCTGCTTGGCTGCTTATAGCGACGCTCGTTAATACTGCTAATCCATTACTAATTCCGGCAATCAATTGCCAAGGATATCTAATTATTCTCAACATATATGTGTGCTCATTTTCTCAACAGACAATTAGCCCCTTTTTAAGTAAAAAGCTAATCAGTTACATTACCCGTTTTGAATTGTTATTAATCTCAGTTTTCTTTCGGAAACAGAGTAACCACTTTAAACTACATTGTTAAATTTAAGATGAAATTAAATTAGCATTAATTCTGAGATTTAATTTATCTAGCTGAAAAGGAAATATTTTAGATCAAATTCTCTTATTCTAGTTTCTCTTATGCTGTTTTCTCCATTCCCAAGGGGGATACTTGACGAATTTTCCCATACTCCTACCCCGAATTTCTCACCACATCTCTCAAAGCCTGTGCTTGTGCAGGGAACTATGGAAAAAATTAAGTCAGTTAGGTGGGATAGAATTATTGAGAAACATGAAGTTCCAGAAAATTTGGAATAGGTTTTAAGATATGAAGAACATGCACACTTATGGGAAAAACCTATTCATAAATTGTAGAAACGCTTTAATTACCTGTAATTGAGTTGTATTGAGAAACTCCAAGTGAGGATGATAATAACCCTCTCTATTTTTTATGGCATAGATTGTGTAATCTAAAGTATTGGAGTTAGAAGTTTTGTAGTGTTTTAAGCACCAAATTATGTAAGCGGGAATGTAGTAGCGAAATCCTTTTGCATCAAAAAAAGGAAAGACATCAGAGAAATATTCAATCCATTCATCTGGTATATCCTGCCATTGGCTTTCATTATCTAATTTTCTGGCTTTCTGAGCATCTGCATAGTCATCTAGCGCTCTGGCTTCATGTAATGTAATTCCGTCTGACCGCTTGACACCATCAAAAGCAGCGGTAATTTGTTCAATTAAGGCTAGCCTAGTATTTTCCTCTAAAGTATCAAGAGTTTGCCAATTGCTATCTCGCACATCCAAAACTGTTGTCGAACGAACAATATCTAGCCATTCCTGCTCACAAGCTCCAAAGGCAATATAATTTCTTTGTGCTTGGCGAAGAGATACCTGATTAGATCCCACCCAGCTAAATCCATAGGAATCTATTGTCTCGCGATCATCTGACCAAAAACAAATAGGACAAATAAGATATGTTCCAGGTGGCTTGGCGTTCAGAGTTTTGTAACCACAACAGGGACAAGGATAGAGTTCTTCAGTATCCATATTTTGATTCAAATCACTTCAATAGCTTCAGAAAAGAGTTTCCTTTGATACCCAAAATACTCCTCCGTAAACTCAGCCGAACAAATACATAAGTAGAAACAACTTCAGGATGTACCGTTTCGGAAAAAGGTACTTTAAGAACAATACCTTAGCCAAAATAAGAGCATAAAGAGGTAGGGCGCTTTGTAGTAGAGTTATTGTCTCTCACAACGACAACTCAAAAACTACAAGCCACCCATGCAAGACATCCTATCACTGTTACAATGCC